>JAZLHR010000101.1:0-16470 GCA_045616945.1 Lachnospiraceae bacterium
TCAATTATACCATGGGCTTTACCAAGCCGATTGATCGATTGTCAAGATGCGGGAGATCTCCCCTAGAGGGGGACATTCTTCCTCTTTTTGAGAGGAATAAAGAGTAACTATTAACCTTACAAAAACTATTATACGAGGAGAGATCGATATGAACGACGTGAAGATTTGGAGCTTTTTTTACCAGCTGAGTGCTCATATGTGGGACGATCCCGGGGCTCCTTCCCGCGGCTGGTATCTGCCGCCCGCTTACCGGGAAAACAATGCCTGCGATCCGCAGCTGTGGGATGAACTTACGGATTTTCTGCATCGGTATGGCTTCAATCAGTGCGTGATCGACTGCGGCGACGGTATGAAATACGAAAGCCATCCGGAGATCTGCGCTCCCGATGCCTGGGATAAGGACCTGCTGCGGGATAAATTGCGCAAGATGCGTGCGCTGGGCATCGAACCCATCCCGAAACTGAATTTTTCCGCCTGCCACGATGCCTGGCTGCACGAATATGCCCGCAAGATTTCCACGCCGGAGTATTACCGGGTATGTGCGGACTTGATCCGCGAAGTGTGCGAGGTGTTCGATTCTCCGCGCCTGTTCCATCTGGGACTGGACGAGGAAAACGCGCAGATGCAGAAAAACCGCTCCGTGTGTATCGTTCGTTCCACCGAGCTGTGGTGGCACGACCTGTATTTCCTGTTTGACGAATGCCGGAAGAACGGTGTCCGTCCCTGGGTGTGGGCGGATTACTGCTGGGGCAGAGAAGAAGAATACGCGGCGAGGATGCCCAAGGATGTCCTTCAGTCCAACGGATATTACGGCGTGTTCAAAAAGCACCGCCCCGGCACCTACAGCGACACCGCGCAGGGCGCCTATGAGATGCTGAATGCCGCAGGCTTTGAACAGGTCCTTACCTGCTCCACGTATGAGCTCGGCTTCGAGAACTCCTACCAGACACTGGCCTTCGCGAAGGACCGGCTGGATCCGGCGCTGGTGAAGGGCTTTCTGACGGTCCCGTGGGTGCAGTATCAGACGCGCGATATGGAATATGTGCTGAAAAATGATGCTTATCAGCTGTATCTGGCACGCAGGAGGGTCTACCCTGAAACGCTTTGATCGTCGGGGAGATTCTGCAAAAAAAGGTCTGACGCCGAAAAAAGGAGAAGCAAAATGGACAATAAGATGATATGGGGCTATTTTTATCAGCTGAGTGCCCATATGTGGGACGATCCCGGGGCACCTTCCCGCGGCTGGTATCTGGGGCCCGCCTATGAGGAAAATAATGCCTGCGACCCGCAGCTGTGGGACGAAATGACGGAGTTCCTGCATGAACACGGCTTCAATCTGTGCATCATCGATGTCGGGGACGGGCTGAAGTATGAAAGCCACCCGGAGATCTCCGCGCCCGATGCCTGGGATAAGGATTTCCTGCGGGGCAAGCTGCGGAAAATGCGTGAGCTGGGGATCGAACCGATTCCGAAGCTGAATTTTTCCGCCTGCCACGATACCTGGCTGCACCGGTATGCCCATATGGTTTCCACGCCGGAATATTACCGGGTCTGCGCCGATGTTATCCGGGAGGTCTGCGAGGTATTCGATTCCCCGCGCCTGTTCCATCTGGGAATGGACGAGGAAAACGAAAAGAACCAGCGGAACCGTTCCATGTGCATCGTCCGCTCTTCGGACCTGTGGTGGCACGACCTGTATTTCCTCTTTGACGAGTGCCGGAAGAACGGCGCCCGCCCCTGGGTCTTCGCCGATTACTGCTGGGATCATGAAGCGGATTATGCCGCGAAAATGCCGCGCGACGTGATGCAGTCCAACTGGTATTACGGCACCTTCAAGGCGCATCGCCCCGGCTCTTACAGCGACACCGCTCAGAGCTGCTATGAAAAGCTGAATGCGATGGGATTTGAACAGATCCCCTGCTGCTCCACCTTTGATGCGGATTTTTACAACACCTTTCAGACGGTCGCCTTCGGGAAAGATCGGCTGGATCCGGCACTGCTGAAAGGCTTTGTGACGATCCCGTGGATCAGCTATCAGAAGAGAAAAATGCAATATGTGATGAAGAACGATGCCTACCAGCTGTATCTGGCGCGGGAGGAAGTTTACCCGGAGACGCTGTAAGGCTTCCGGCTGCAAAAAGCGGAGCGGCCGATCGGCTGCTCCGCAAAGTAACGGTCATAATTTACGGGGACACTGTATGCAGTGCCCCCGCTTTTTGTATGCTTCACCGCAGGCATATTACCCGATCGGCCGGAACGAATCATCCGCCTTTTCACCGGTCAGTACATTGACATAGACGGTATCCAAGGCAGACCAATGATCTTTGACGAACCAGGACAGCCGGAAGGTGTAGAACGAATCTGCCCCCTGCTGCGTCACGCCTTCCCGGAATACGGTCATCCGATAGCCGGTATCCGGGGCTGTATTTCCTTCCCGAAAGCTCCAATGCTCACAGGCGATTTCATAAGCGGCTTCTTCGCTGAACTTTCCCTCGTCTGCCGGATCCGGCACGCCGGCATCTGTCCGGTCTGCCTCGGTGATTTTCACCGCAGATTCGTCCCGATCCGTTTTTTCAGCCGCATGAACGATTCTTTCAGCCATGCTGCCGCAGCCGGTCAGGGCGGCCGTCATGAAGCATGCCAGTAAACAAAAAACGATTTTTTTCATTGTGTCTCTCCTTTGCCTCTCGGCCTGCCGGATTATAGCCCCGGTCTTCGGCAGTGTCAAGCCCCGGGCGAAGATTTACTGGGCGAAGATTTGTCATCCGAGTCCTGACGTCCGCGGCCCTCTTTTCTTGCTTTTATCAGGTAAATGTGCTATACTTATGCTTTAAGGTAAGAGGGGGAAAGTGCGGCTATGGAACGCATGGAGCGCCGGTGCATCCGCATTCGCGGAGCACGTGAAAACAATCTGAAAAATCTGTCGGTGGATATCCCGAGGGACAAGCTGGTGGTGCTCACCGGCCTTTCCGGCTCGGGAAAATCCTCCCTTGCTTTTGATACGATCTACGCCGAGGGACAGAGACGGTACATGGAATCCCTGTCCTCATATGCGAGACAGTTCCTGGGGCAGATGGAGAAGCCCGATGTGGAGAGCATCGAGGGCCTTTCCCCTGCGATCTCCATCGATCAGAAGTCCACGAACCGCAATCCGCGGTCCACGGTGGGCACGGTGACGGAGATCTATGACTACCTGCGTCTTCTGTATGCCCGCGTGGGGACACCTCATTGTCCTTCCTGCGGCAGGGAGATACGGAAGCAGACGGTAGATCAGATGGTGGACCAGCTGATGGCGCTTCCGGAGCGGACGCGGCTGCAGATCCTGGCGCCGGTGGTTCGCGGCAAGAAAGGTCGGCACGAAAAGGTGCTGCTCGATGCCAGACGCAAGGGGTACCTGCGGGTGCGCGTGGACGGAGAGCAGTATGATCTGAGCGAGGAGATCGCTCTGGATAAAAATGTCAAGCATACGGTGGAGATCGTCGTAGACCGTCTGGCAGTGCGGCCCGGGACTGAAGGAAGACTGAGCGATTCCCTGGAAACCGCCCTGAAGCTGACGGAGGGGCTGGTCTTTGTGGACACAGGGGAAGAAAAGCAGCTTTCCTTCAGCCAGAATTTTGCCTGCCCGGACTGCGGCATCGCCGTTGAGGAGGTCGAGCCGCGCAGCTTCTCCTTCAATAATCCGTTCGGCGCCTGCCCGGATTGCTTCGGCCTGGGCTATACGATGAAATTCGACCGGGAGCTGATCCTGGATGAAAGCCGCAGCCTTGCGGACGGTGCGGTGCTGGCGATGGGCTGGGGCTCCAGCGTGAAGCCGGACAGCTATACCGGCGCGATGCTGAAGGCGTTGGCCGATTATTATCATTTCGATCTGCATACGCCTTTTTGCGAATATCCGGAGGAATTGAAGCAGCGCTTCATCTATGAAGGCTTCCCGGATAAGGTGCCGCTGCACTATGAGAGTACCCGGACCAGCGGTGTCCTGGCGGTACAGTTCGAGGGCCTGATCCCCAATCTGGAGCGTCGGTACCGTGAAAGCACCATGAGCATGAAGGCGGAATACGAAGCCTATATGCGCTTCAATCCCTGCCCCGGCTGTCACGGGATGCGCCTGAAGGCATCCTCCCTGGCTGTGACCGTGGGAGGAATGAATATTTTCGAATTGACGGATCAGCCGGTGGGGAAGATCTCCGGGCTGCTGGAGAAGGTCTCCCTGAGCCCGGTGCAGATGACCGTTGCGGCGCCGATCCTGAAAGAAGTAAATGCCCGTCTGGGCTTTCTGACGGATGTCGGCCTGGGGTATCTGACCCTGACCCGGGCCGCCGGCAGTTTATCGGGCGGCGAGGCGCAGCGCATCCGTCTGGCTACGCAGGTGGGCTCCGGCCTGGTGGGCGTGGCTTATATCCTGGATGAGCCCAGCATCGGTCTGCATCAGCGGGATAACGGCCGGCTGCTGAAGTCCCTGATGCATCTGCGCGACCTGGGCAACAGTGTGATCGTGGTCGAGCATGACGAGGAGACCATGCTGGCGGCGGATGAGATCGTGGATATCGGCCCCGGCGCCGGGGAACACGGCGGCGAGGTGGTGGCACAGGGGACCGCGGAGGAAATCATGAATACGCCGGGATCCCTGACGGGAGATTATCTCAGCGGCAGACGCAGGATCCCGGTGCCCGAAAAGCGGCGCACGCCGGCGGGCTTTCTGACGGTCCGCGGGGCGGCGGAGCATAATCTGAAAGGCGTGGATGTGTCCTTCCCGCTGGGGGTATTTACCTGCGTAACGGGCGTATCCGGCTCCGGAAAAAGCTCTCTCGTCAATGAGATCCTCTACAAGGCCATGGCGAAGCGCCTCTATAAGGCCAAGGAGGCTCCCGGCCGGTACGATTCCATCGAAGGCGCGGAGGCATTCGATAAGGTCATCAATATCGACCAGTCGCCCATCGGACGCACGCCCCGTTCCAACCCGGCCACCTATACGGGCCTGTTCGATCTGATCCGCGACCTGTTTGCGAATACCACGGATGCAAAGGTCCGCGGCTTCAATAAGGGGCGCTTCAGCTTCAATATCAAGGGCGGGCGCTGTGAAGCATGCAGCGGCGACGGGATCATCAAGATCGAGATGCATTTCCTGTCCGATGTATATGTGCCTTGCGAGGTATGCGGCGGCAGGCGGTACAACCGGGAAACGCTGGAGGTCCATTACCGGGGCAGGAGTATTGCCGATGTCCTGAATATGACGGTGGAAGAGGCGCTGGAATTTTTTGCCTCCCAGCCGCAGCTGCGGCGCAAGCTGGAAACGCTGCAGGCGGTCGGCCTTTCCTACATCCGCCTGGGACAGCCTTCGACGACTCTTTCCGGCGGCGAGGCACAGCGTGTGAAGCTGGCAGCGGAGCTTTCCAAGCGCGATACGGGCCGTACCCTGTATATTCTGGATGAGCCGACCACGGGACTGCATTTTGCGGACGTACATAAGCTGACGGAGATCCTGCAGCGGCTGACCGAGGGCGGCAACACGGTGGTCGTGATCGAGCACAACCTGGATGTCATCAAAACGGCGGATTATATCCTGGATATGGGACCGGAGGGCGGAGACGGCGGCGGACTGCTGATCGCCGCAGGAACGCCGGAAGAAGTAGCCGAGGTACCGGGTTCCTTTACGGGGCAGTATCTGAAGGCCCTGCTGAACAGGACCTACCGGGAGCCTTTGATGACGGAAGAGAAGCAATAACGGAGTGAATATGATCGAAGAAGAAAAAAAGGACGATGCGGCGGAATCCGCAGAGAAGATAAATAAAGAGCCGGAAAACGGCGAAAAGAAAGAAAAATCCGGTGAGTACGAGCAGTTCTGCAGCGTATGCCACCGGCCGGGAAGCAAGACCGGCAAGCTGATGAAGCTGCCGGGCGGGCTGAATGTCTGCCAGGACTGCATGCAGAAATCAATGAATCTGTTCGGGAACGGCATGGATATGAACAGCCTGCCGCAGATTCCGCTCGGCAGCATCCAGCTGGGCAAGCTGGATCTTTCGCAGCTTCTGGGCGGCATGCCGAAGCAGACTGTGAAGAAGAGAAAAACGGAAGAAGAAAAAAAGGCAGACCGCCTGACGATGAAGGATATCCCGCGTCCGCATAAGATCAAAGCCATGCTGGACGAATATGTGGTGGGGCAGGAAAAGGCAAAGAAAGCGATCTCCGTGGCGGTATATAACCACTACAAGCGTGTATTTTCCGATGCGAAGGACGGTGTGGAGATCGAAAAATCCAACGTGCTGCTGATCGGCCCGACCGGCAGCGGCAAGACGTATCTTGTGAAGACGCTGGCCAGACTGCTGAAGGTGCCGCTGGCAATCGCGGACGCGACCTCTTTGACGGAGGCGGGCTATATCGGCGATGATATCGAAAGCGTGCTTTCCAAGCTGCTTTCCGCCGCGGACAGCGATGTGGACCGCGCCGAGCAGGGCATCGTTTTCATCGATGAGATCGACAAGATCGCCAAAAAGAAGAATACCACGAGCCGGGATGTCAGCGGCGAATCTGTGCAGCAGGAACTGCTGAAAATGCTTGAAGGGACCACGATGGAGGTGCCGGTAGGAGCCTCCAGCAAGAATCCCATGGTGCCGACGGCGACGATCGACACGAAGAATATCCTGTTTATCTGCGGCGGTGCCTTCCCGGAATTGGAAGATATCATCCGGGAGCGTGTTTACAGCCAGAGTACCGTGGGCTTTACGGGAGATATCCGCAAAACGGAGGATGATCCGGATATCCTGATGAAGGTGCAGCTGGAGGATCTGCGGAAATTCGGCATGATCCCGGAATTTCTGGGACGTCTGCCGGTGCTGGTCGCGCTGGAAAACCTGACAAAGGAATATCTGGTCCGGATCCTGCAGGAACCGAAAAATGCCATCCTGCGCCAGTATAAGAAGCTGCTGGCGATGGATGAGGTGCAGCTGGAATTTGAAGACGGGGCATTGGAACTGATCGCGGAAAAGGCCATGGAGCGCAAGACCGGCGCCAGGGCGCTGCGGGCTATCCTGGAGGAGTACATGCTGGATATCATGTACGAGATCCCGAAGGACGACAATATCGGCAGGGTGGTCATCACCCGGGAGTATCTGGAAAAAAAGGGCGGGCCCCGGATAGAAATGCGGGAGCAGTATCTGCCCGGACAGGAGTGAAATGCGTTTAGACAAGTATTTGAAGGTCTCGCGTCTGATCAAGCGGCGTACGGTGGCAAATGAAGCCTGCGACGCGGGCCGCGTTTCCGTGAACGGGAAGGTCGTGAAGGCTTCCTACGAGGTCAAGGAGGGCGATATCCTGGAGATCGGTTTCGGCAACCGCAGCGTAAAGGCAGAGGTGCTGACCGTGAAGGAGACCGTCCGCAAGGAAGAAGCAGAGGAAATGTTCCGTTACCTGTAGAAAGGCGGCTGTATGAAAAAAAAGGCGGCAGATAAAAAGAAAAAGAGGACGACATTTGCCATCGTGCTGATCACGGCACTGCTGGCCGGGTTCCTGTTCTTTCAGACTTCGCGGCTGCAGCGGACAGAGGAAGGATACCGCCGGCGGGAAGCAGAGCTTTCTTCGGAACTGGAAGTGGAGAACCGAAAAACGGAAGAACTGAAAAAACAGGGCGTTCTGATCCGCTCTCTGAAATATATCGAGCAGATCGCGCGTGAAAAGCTGGGATTGGTATATCCGGGCGAGATCCTGGTAGAACCGGAAGAGTAGCCGGCGGGAGAAAAGCATGGCAGAAGGGCAGAAGACGGCAGAATATCGGCTCCCCGCAGCGGGAGATATCGCGGTGGCCGCAGTGAGCGGCGGCTGCGATTCCGTGTGCCTGCTTCTGGAAATGGCCGCATTGGCAAAGCAGCGGGGCTTTTTTCTTGCTGCGGTCCATGTGAATCACGGGATACGCGGTCCCGAGGCTGACGGGGACGAGGAATTCGTCAGGCAGCTTTGTGCGCGGGAGGGCGTCCCTTTTACGGCTGTTCATGCAGACGCGCCCGCCTGTGCGGCACAGCAGGGGCTTTCCCTGGAGGAGGCAGCCCGCTCCCTGCGCTACGGTGCTTTGCTGCAGGCTGCGGAAAAGCTGCAGCGGGAAGCCGCAGCGGGGACGGAAGCGAGGCCGCGCGTTCTGATCATGACGGCACATCACCGCGATGATCAGGCGGAAACGGTCCTGCTGAATCTTCTGCGGGGCAGCGGCATCCGGGGGCTGACCGGCATGCGGGAACTGTCGCCGCGGGGAAACGGGATCTATATTTACCGGCCTTTTCTGCAAAGAAGCCGCGCGGAGCTGCAGCAGCTGCTGCGGGCAAAGGGGCAGACCTGGCGGGAAGACAGTACCAACGGCGATACCGCTTACCGGAGGAACTACCTGCGCAGAGAATTGCTGCCGGAAGCCGAAGAGCGCTTTCCCGGCGCGGGTGAAAATATCGCGGAAGCAGCGGCTCTGCTGGCGGAAACGGAGGATTGGCTGGAACAGGCAGCCGGGGAGCTGTTTGAGAACGCTTTGACGGAGGACGGAGGTCTGCTGACTGCCGCGCTGGAAAAACAGCCCGCGGTGCTGCGGCAGAGGGTATTGCGGCGCTGGCTGCTGCCGCGGGGCGGCGTGAAGGATGTCGGCCGCGTGCATTACCGGGCCCTGGAAGAGCTTTTGTGCGGTCAGAGCGGCCGCAGCCTGGATCTGCCGGGCGGGCGGCGCGTATTGAGGAACCAGCAGGCATTGGTGCTGCAATGGGACGGCGGAGAGAAACAGGAGGCGGAGCCGATGCTCCCGGCCCTTTCCGTCCGGCGCTATCCCCGCGAAAAGGACATGGAAATTCTCAGAAGTCTTGACACAGTCCAGTTGGATTGTGATATGATAAGAGGCAGTTTTTCTCTCAGAACACGCAGGCCGGGGGACTATTTCATCCTTGCTTCCGGCGGGCGGAAATCTTTGAAAAGCTATCTGATCGATAAAAAGATCCCTTTGGAGCGGCGGGACAGGATGCCGCTGGTCGCCGAAGGCAGTCATGTTTTATGGCTGATCGGCTGCCGCATCAGTGATGCGGTCAGGGTAACGGATCAGACGAAGACCATACTAGAATTAAGTACTGTCGGGGCAGATGGCCCGCGGCAGGCGGAAGCGGAGGAGTGACATGGAAAAGCATGTAGTGAAGAAGCTGATACCGGAAGAGGAACTGAACGCCAGGATCAAAGAGGTGGCGGCACAGATCAATCGGGATTATGAAGGGAAAAACCTGCATCTGATCGGTATTTTGAAGGGCAGCGTGCCGGCTCTGTGCGAGATCGCGAAGAATCTTACCGTCCCGGTCACGATGGACTTTATGAGCTGCTCCAGCTACGGCGGCGACACGACCTCCAAGGGCGTGGTGCGTCTGATCAAGGATCTGGACGAACCGATCGAGGGCAAGGATGTCATGGTCGTGGAGGATATCATCGACTCCGGACATACCCTGCACTATCTGCGGAAGATCCTGCTGGACCGTCATCCTGCTAGCCTGAAGATCTGCACGCTGCTGGACAAGCCGTCCCGCCGCGTACGAAACGATGTCCCGGTGGATTACAGCTGCTTCCAGATCCCGGACGCCTTTGTGGTGGGCTTCGGACTGGACTATGACCAGTGCTACCGCAATCTGCCTTATATCGGCTATGTGGAATTTACAGATTAATACAGAACAGGAGACATTGATTTGAACGAACCCCAGCAGACGCAGAGACGCCCCGGCGGCGGCCTGCTATTTCTGATACTGTTTATCGTACTGATGGTGTGGCTCGCTTTCGGCCGCAGCCGAGTCGACGAAGAAGAAAAGGATTACAGCTTCTTCCTCCGGAGCCTGGAGGAAAACGCCGTTCAGGATATTACGGTCATCCAGTCGGAGGAGATCCCTACCGGCACCGTGACCTTTAAGGTCGGTGAAAACAATTATTATTTCTTTACGCCCGATGTCAATGAGATCCAGAAGCTGCTTCTGAACTATGAAGCCTCGGGGCACAGCCTGGAATGGCGCGTGACGGACGTGGAAAAGGATATGGATATCGGCCTCATCATCACGCTTGTATTCTGTGCGATCATGGTGGTGTTCATCATCTTCTTCCTAACCCGGGCAAACGGGGGCGGCGCCAATGCGCAGATGATGAATTTCGGCAGGAGCCGGGCCGTCATGGTGCGCGGCAACAAGGTGACCTTCCGGGGTGTCGCCGGTCTGAAGGAAGAAAAGGAGGATCTGGAGGAGGTCGTGGACTTCCTGAAGGATCCGCAGAAATATGTGCAGCTCGGAGCCCGTATCCCGAAGGGCATCCTGCTGGTCGGCGCTCCCGGCACCGGCAAGACGCTGCTCGCAAAGGCCATCGCCGGAGAAGCCAAAGTGCCGTTTTTCAGCATTTCCGGTTCCGATTTCGTGGAAATGTTTGTCGGTGTCGGTGCTTCGCGTGTGCGTGACCTGTTCCAGGAAGCCAAAAAGAACGCGCCCTGCATCGTATTCATCGATGAGATCGATGCGGTCGCCCGGCGCCGCGGCAGCGGTATGGGCGGCGGCCACGACGAGCGAGAGCAGACCCTGAACCAGCTGCTGGTGGAAATGGACGGCTTCGGCGTGAATTCCGGCATCATCGTGCTGGCCGCGACGAACCGTGTCGATATCCTGGACCCGGCCATCATGCGTCCGGGGCGCTTTGACAGAAAGATCACCGTGGGCCGTCCCGATGTGGCCGGCCGCGAAGAGATCCTCCGTGTCCACGCGAAAAACAAGCCGCTGGCAGAGGATGTGGATCTGGCAAGGATCGCGCAGACTACGGCGGGCTTTTCCGGAGCGGATCTGGAAAATCTGCTGAACGAGGCTGCTATCGGCGCCGCAAAGGACGGACGTGCCTTCCTGAACCAGGCGGATGTCGATAAAGCCTTCATCAAGGTGGGCATCGGCGGCGAAAAAAAGAGCAAGATCATTTCCGAGAAGGAAAAGCGCATTACGGCCTTCCACGAGGCAGGTCACGCGATCCTGTTCCATGTTCTGCCGGATGTCGGGCCGGTACATACCGTGTCCGTGATCCCCACCGGCACCGGTGCGGCCGGATATACGATGCCTCTCCCCGAAAAGGACGAGATGTTCCGTACCAAGGGGCAGATGCTGCAGGATATCATGGTCGGTCTGGGCGGACGGATCGCCGAAGAACTGGTTTTGAACGACGTGACGACCGGCGCCAGCCAGGATATCAGGAGCTGCACGGAGCAGGCACGCGCCATGGTGATGAAATACGGTATGTCCGAACAGGCCGGCCTGATCAATTACAGCGGGGAAGAGGAAGTCTTCCTCGGCCGCGATTTCGGTCATACGCATGCCTACGGCGAGAATACAGCCTCCCTGCTGGATGCTGAAGTGCGCCGCATCGTAGACGATTGCTATCAGAAGGCCAAGGCACTCATTGTGGAGAACCGCGCGGCACTGGATCGCATCGCCGAGGCCCTGGTGGTGAAGGAAAAACTGAATCAGCAGGAATTTGAGCAGATTTTCAACGAAAGCACAGGCAAAGAGGCCTGACGGGTAGCGGAAATTGGATTGGCAGCTGCTTCTCTCAGACGAGACCGGGAATTTCAGATGCCCGGCGGAGCCCGGCACGGGACAGCCGTGGCGGGTGTCTCTGAGGGCGCCTGCGGACGAGCCGCTTTCGGTTCTCCTGCATCTGCGGGACGAAAACGAAACGGTCGTGCCGGTCCCTTGGCTGCGGAAGGAAGGACTGTATGCGCGCTATGAGGCCGCACTGCCTGCCTGCCGCGGACGCTGCGATTATTACTTTGAGATCCGTTCCGGGGAGGAACGGAAATATTACGGCCGGGACGGTCTGGGAGACCGGGCGGATTCCGTTATCCCTTTTGCGGTGCTGCCGGATTTTCATGTGCCGGTCTGGGCGCGCGGTGCGGTCTATTATCAGATCTTCCCGGATCGCTTCCGCAACGGAGATGCGTCCAATGACGTGCTTACCGGAGAGCTGCTGTATATCCAGGGGATCTACAGTGAGCAGGTGAATTGGAACAGCGCCGTGCAGCCGCTGGACGTGTTCCGCTTTTACGGCGGCGATCTGGAGGGGATCCGGCAGAAGCTGGGCTATCTGTCGGAGCTAGGGGTGGATGTCCTCTACCTGAACCCGATATTTGTATCGCCCTCCAATCATAAATACGATGCGCAGGATTATTTCCATGTCGATCCGCATCTCGGGGCGATTTCCAAAGATGAGGGGGCCTATTTCCGCGAGGAAGGTGCTGCGCAGCAGGGCAGTGCCGTTCGTCCTCCCGAAAAGGAGGAAGACGGGGAGCCGGTCGTTTCGCAGCGTTATATCTGCCGGACGGCGGAAGAGGAGAACCTGCAGGCTTCGGACCGGCTGCTGGCGCGGCTGATCGCGGAAGCGGAAACGTACGGTATCCGCGTCGTGCTGGACGGTGTTTTCAACCATTGCGGCTCTTTTCATGCCTGGATGGACCGCAGCAGCATTTACCGGGAACGCGGCGGCAGAGGGGCCTGGTGGAACCCTGCGTCACCCTGCCGGCAGTATTTCAATTTTACCGGACCGGAAGAATATGAAGGCTGGTGGAAACATTCGACGCTGCCGAAGCTGGAGGTCGAACATTCGGAGGCGCTCCGGCATCAGCTGTTCGAGGTAGGGAAAAAATGGGTGCGGCCGCCCTTCGGCGCATCCGGCTGGCGGCTGGATGTGGCGGCGGATGTGGGTCACACGGAGGCCGGCAACCATGCGTTCTGGCAGGCTTTTCGCCGGGAGGTCCGCAGCGCGGATCCGGAAGCGCTTCTGCTGGCGGAGCATTACGGGGATCCTTCTCCCTGGCTGCAGGGCGATGAATGGGACGGCGTGATGAATTACGACGCTTTCCTGGACCCGATCTCATATTTCTTTACCGGCATGGAAAAGCACAGTGACCGCTATGAGCCGGAAGCGGACGGCAGCGGCACGCTGTTTTTTGAAACGCTCCGGAAGAATATGGGGCGTCTGCCGCGGGCATCGCTGGAATGCAGCCTGAATGAATTGGATAATCACGATCACTCGCGTTTCCTGACCCGGACGGGGCGGCAGACAGGCCGCCTGAAGGATCGCGGCAGCGAGGCGGCGCAGGAAGGCATCTCCAAGGCCCTTCTGCGGGCCGCGGTGCTGGTGCAGATGACCCTGCCGGGCGCACCGGGCATCTATTACGGAGACGAGGCCGGGCTTTGCGGCTTTACCGATCCGGACAGCCGCCGGCCGTATCCCTGGGGACATCAGGATTTCGCATTGTTGGATTTTTATACTGCCGCGGTCCGTCTGCACAAGCGCTGGCGCGGTTTTACGGCCGGTTCGCTGGTGCCGCTGGCGGCCGGCAGAGGGTATATTGCCTACGGGATGATCTTGGACGGCGAAGCTGCCCTCACGGTCATCCATCAGGGGACAGATACGGTCTGCCTTTCTTTGGATCTGACCCTGCTGACCGGCTTTGCACCCTGCGCCGTCAGGCGCCTTTTGGAAACGGATGAAAACGGCTACAATTGCGGGGCGCTGGATATCCCCGTGACGGCGGGGCGGCTGGAACTGCAGCTCGGACCGCACCGGGGGACCGTTTACGAGCTGATCTATCAAGGTCAAAAAACAGGAGGTCTGTTATGAACGAAAAATTTGCCAAGCTGGGCTTTTATCCGGCCGATATTCTGCTGCCGAAGGACGCGGATATGAACAAGTGGTCCGTCGTGGCCTGCGATCAGTTCACTTCCGAACCGGAATATTGGCAGGCAGTCGCGGAAAATGCCGGGGATGCTCCCTCTGCATTGAAGCTGATCCTTCCCGAAGCGCATCTAAACGATCCGGATGTCGAACAGCAGATCGCCTCCATCAACGAAAATATGTATGCCTATCTGCAGGCAGGCCTGTTCCGCACCTACGAGAATGCCGTGTTTTATATTGAGCGTACGCAGTCCGACGGCAAGATCCGCAGGGGCCTGATCGGGATGGTCGACCTGGAGCAGTACGATTTCACGCCCGGCAGCGGCGCACTGATCCGCGCCACCGAGGGAACGGTGCTTTCCCGAATCCCTCCGCGCGTGAAGGTCCGCAAGGATGCTCCCATCGAGCTGCCGCACATTATGCTTCTGATCGATGATGACAAGAAGACCGTGATCGAACCGCTGGCGGCTGCCGTGGGGACCATGGAAAAGGTATATGATTTCGAACTGCAGCAGGGCGGCGGTGCTTTGAAGGGCTGGCTGCTGACGGAAGCGCAGCAGGATGCCGCGGCGGATGCGCTGGTTGCTTTGCAGGATCAGGAAGCGCAGGCTGAAAAGTACGGTCTGAAGGGCGCTGCGCCGCTGCTTTTTGCGGTCGGCGACGGCAATCATTCTTTGGCGACGGCCAAGCGCTGCTATGAGGATCTGAAGAAGGTGACGCCTGCCGATCAGTGGGCATCCCTGCCGGCTCGCTATGCGCTCGTAGAGGTCGTGAACAATCACGATGATGCGCTTGGCTTCGAGCCGATCCACCGTGTCCTGTTCGGGATCGAACCGCAGGATGTACTGAAGGAACTCAAGAACTATTACAAGGATTCTTATATCGCCGCGGATGCCGGCACGGAGCTTTCGAACAGTGAGCAGGCACAGGTCATCGGCGTCTGCTTCGGCGGGGAAGAGATCCGCATCGTGCTGCCGAAGCCTTCCCGTCAGCTGGCGGTGGGGACCCTGCAGGATTTCCTGGACGATTATGTAAAGAAGACCGGCTGTGAGATCGACTACATCCATGACGACGATGTGGTGCGCAAGCTGGCTGCGAAGCCCGGCAATATCGGCTTTATGCTGCCTGCCATGCGGAAAACGGAACTGTTCAAGACGGTAATGGCCGACGGGGTGCTGCCCCGCAAGACCTTCTCGATGGGCCACGCCCGCGATAAGCGTTATTATACCGAGGCAAGAAAGATCCGGTAACGGCCCTCAAATGTGCGAAAAGGCGGTATGCTCCGATGCGAACATACCGCCTTTTGTGCGGATCATGGGAAAAATAAAGAGACCGCGGGAAAGCAGAAAAACTTCCCTGCGGTCTTTTGCGGCAGTCCGGTCCTGACGGGACTCAGGCGTTCTTGGCCTCGTAATCCTTCAGGAAATCGACCAGCGCTTCCACGCCTTCCTTAGGCATCGCGTTGAAAATGGAAGCACGCAGGCCGCCGACACTGCGGTGACCCTTCAGGTTATCGAAACCGACAGCCAGGGAAGCTTTGACTACGGCAGCATCCTGTTCGGCGGAAGGCGTCACGAAAGGAACGTTCATCAAAGAACGGTCTTTCTTTTCCACGGTGCTGCGGAAGAACTTGCTGCTGTCCAGGAAATCGTACAGAACGGCTGCCTTGTCTTCATTCTTTCTTGCCATGGCTTCCAGGCCGCCCTGCGCCAGCAGATACTTGAATACCTTGCCGCAGCAGTAGATGGACCAGCAGTTGGGGGTGTTGTACATGGAATCGTTGTCCGCATGGATCTTGTAGCTCATGTAGGTGGGAACGAAGGCGGGCAGATCGTCGCGCAGCAGATCCTCACGGATGATGACGATGGACATGCCGGCGGGGCCTACATTCTTCTGAACACCGGCCCAGATGAGACCGTAGTCGGCCACGTTGCAGGGACGGGACAGGAACATGGAGGACTGGTCGGATACGAGCACCTTGCCCTTGGTGTTCGGGAGCTTGTTCCAGGTCACACCGTGGATGGTCTCGTTTTCGCAGATATATACATAGTCGCAGTCATCCGGGATATCCAGATCGGAGCAGTCGGGGATATAGCTGTAATTCTTGTCCTTGGAAGAAGCAACGACCTTTACCTTGCCGTACTTCTGAGCTTCGGCCAGAGCCTTCTTGGACCAGGCACCGGTTTCGATGTAGCAGGCCGTGCCGCCCTTCATCAGGTTCATGGGAACCATGGCGAACTGCAGAGTGCCGCCGCCCTGAACAAAGAGGACCTTGTAGTTGTCCGGGATATTCATCAGCTTGCGGAGATCCGCAACCGTTTCATCGTAAATGTTGATAAAGGTCTTGGAACGGTGACTCATTTCCATAACGCTCATGCCGCTGCCCTGGCAATTCAGAACTTCCTGCTGGATTTCCTCCAAAACCGGTTCCGGCATCATGGCAGGACCGGCGGAAAAGTTATAAGTGCGTCCGTATTTCATATTGAAGCCCTTTCTGTGGAGGCTCGCCGAGGCCGGTTTGACCGGATCGCGGGGCCAGACACTTTCAAATAGTAGTACATAACAACGGATAATAACATACGGGAGGCAAAAAGTAAACCACATTCTTCGGAAACAATTTTCGAAGCGGCGGCAAGTAAATTCCCAAAGTAAATCCCACAGTAGGAATTAAAATTGGATTTACTCTGGGAAATTTTTTGTCGTAGGATTTACCTCGGGAAATCATCCCATATTTTTTACGGAGGTACAATCCTATGACAAACAAATCCAACCCCA
>JAZLHR010000102.1:0-3123 GCA_045616945.1 Lachnospiraceae bacterium
CGGGGAAGCATCCTTTTCCAATATTTTCTCCAGCAGGGACTGAAGGCGGTCCAGTCCGACACGGCAGGGCACACATTTGCCGCAGCTTTGAGCCAGACACATCCGCACAAAAGCGGCGGTCAGATCCACCGGGCAGCTCCCGAAGGGAGAGGCACCGGCACGCCGGCTCAGATCCTCATAGAGCTGGGCCACCTTCTTTGCAGCCGCACTCTGCTGATTCATAAGCATAAGTCGATCTCCTTTCAATTTACGCATACTCGTTTTTACTGTTATCGGGTCGGTCTCAAAGGCAGCTGCCGGCTCCTGAACAGGCCCGGCGGGACTTACACCTTTCGCCTCCTATATTATGCACTAACAGAAACTCTTTTGCAAGAAAAAACCAAAATTCCCCTGATACGCACAAAATATTCAAAACAGGCCCCGCCCGGCAGGATATTTTCAAAAAATACAGTGCATTCGGCGAAATATTTTCACTCTGCTCCGTCATCTGCCTTCTCGTTACCGACTGTTATCGGGGATAGAATAATCATTCTTTCCGGTATGACAGACCGATGGTTTTGGAGACAGGCATCGAAAACGCGATCCCCCCTCCTTCCGTCCCGGGCCCGGTCTTCTCGTAAATGGCCCGCAGCACATTATCTTTGATTTCCGCCGGCACCACCATCATGACGATCTCTTTTTCCGGCTGGATGGTGATATGAAAAAATTCCTCAGCCTCTTTATTTGCCGTTCCGCGGGCACGGATCACCGTTCCGCCGCCGGTGCCTTCTTTTTTCGCGGCATCCATGACATTTTCGGAAAAGCCCGCATTCACGATACAAAGGATCATTTCGTATTTGTTCTCGCTCATCATCCTTCTCCTTACTTAAAGATTGAACGGTTGTCCAGCATGAAATTGTATACGGAAGTTCCGATCACGCTCGAAAACGGGACCGTAAAGGCGATCCCCTTCCCGTTCCTGATGGACTCGAATTTTTCGCTGACCGCCTGCAGGATCTTATCCTGCTTCTCTTCCCGGATCACGCTGAATATCACTGTTTTTTCAACATCGGTCAGGCCCAGCAGGCTCCGCATGGAAGGGTCGGCAGTCCCTTCTCCGTACGAAACGAATTGCACGTTTGCCCCAAGATCCTGAATGTAATCCGCATAAAATTCTGTTTTCTTCCGGTCCACGACCGTGATCAGGAGCATCAGCCTGTCGGAGGATTTTTTCGTCTTTGCATGATCCATTTCAGTCTACCTCAAAGCAAATGATCTGGTCGTCATCGGAATCCATGATACGTTTCATTTCGATCCGCCTGCGGACGGCCTTCAGCGCGATGGCCCGGAAGCCGAGCAGCTGGATCGTAATGAGCGGGGTCATGGCGACCATAGCCACGATGCCGAACGCATACCGCAGCACGCCCTCCGCACCGTTCGCCACGGTACAGACACCGATGGCAAGGGGCAGGATAAAGCTGGAGGTGAGCGGACCGCTGGCAACACCGCCCGAGTCAAAAGCGATCGCCGTATACAGTCCCGGCACGAATACGGAAAGCATCAAAGAAATAAAATAGCCCGGGATCAGATAATACAGGATTGAAAAGCCGTAAATGATCCGGATGACGGACAGCCCCACGGAAAGGCCGGTACCGACGGAAAGTGCGATCATCATGGACCGTTTCGTCACGGTACCGCTCGTGACCATCTCTACCTGCTTATTCAGAACATGGACCGCCGGCTCTGCCATGACCACCACGCAGCCGATGATAAAGCCGAACAGGATAGCCGCTTCGCCGCCGTATTCCATCAGCCCGCAGCCCAGCTTGAAGCCGACCGGCATAAAGCCCACATAAGCCGCCGACAGGAAGATCACCAGACCGACAAACGTATAGGCGATCCCGATCCCGATGCGGAGGATCTTGTCCTTCGGCAGCTTCAATACCGTTTTCTGGATCACCGCGAAGAAAAAGACGATCAGACCGAGCGCCTTCACCACCTCCAGCGCTTTTTCAAGCAGAACGGAGAACAGCCCCTGTTCCAGGATCGACTCCACGGAATAATCCGCAAGGGAATATGTCATTCCGCCCTTCGCGCCGAGCATGAGGCAGAGCACGGCCAGCATGGGTCCTATCGAACAAAGGGCGACCAGTCCGAAGGAATTTTCGTTTGCGTCACGGCCGCCGACGGCAGACGCGATCCCGACGCCGAGCGCCATGATGAAAGGCACGGTGATCGGCCCGGTCGTCACCCCGCCGGAGTCAAAAGCCATCGGCAGGAGATCCGCCTTTCCCGTCTCGATCATCAGCGCCGCCAATGCGAACAGGAGCATATAGAAAAGCATCAAAAGCGCGGACAGACTCTTTTTAAATACTATTTTCAGGATCGAAAACAGCAAAAAAAGTCCTACGCCGACCCCGACGGTGACGATGAGCACCGTGCCGTTCACCACGGCGCCTGCCTGACCGGCCAGTACGGAAAGGTCCGGCTCCGCCACAGTGATCAGGACACCCATGCAGAAGCTGACAAGCAGGAGCAATTTCAGACTGCCGCCCCTGGCAAGACCCGTCCCCATATATTTCCCCATGGGCGTCATGGCTATATCCGCCCCCAGATTAAACAAAGCGATCCCGAGGATCAAAAAGAGTGCCGACACCGAAAACACGGTCAGTTCCCGCGCAGACAGTTCGGCAAAATGTGATGCTGCCGAAAGCGCGACGATCGCGACCACCGGCAGTACCGAAAGAAACGCTTCTTTAATTTTGATCAAGAGAGCCTTTTTCAACCGCTATCCCCCTCTTCACTTTATTCGGTGCGGAGCCATCCGTCCCCTCCGTATATACCGAGGCATCCATGCCGCGGCCGTTTCAGGACATACAAGGGCATTGTAACAGAAAGCGCCGACGAAAGCAACCCGTGCACCTCCCGTGCCCGGACTGCCGCATCGGCGAGTAAATTCCCAAAGTAAATCCCACAGTAGGAATTAAAATTGGATTTACTCTGGGAAACTTTTCGCCGTAGGATTTACCTTGGGAAATCATCCCATATTTCTTTTTACGGAGGTACAATCCTATGACAAACAAATCCAACCCCAAAAAGAACAAGCACCTCACTTCTGAAGACCGTACTGAAATTCAGGAATGT
>JAZLHR010000103.1:0-25667 GCA_045616945.1 Lachnospiraceae bacterium
TGATGATGATCATATCATCCTTGGTATAATGGAAGCCGCCGAATTTGCGCTCCAGAGCTTTCAGCATCTGGTAAACAGGGCTGTAGTTATCGAAATCGTGAAGGGGAATGGCATTCTGCACACGGGGATCGTGTGCATCAAAGGTGATTATATTGGAAACACCCATGTCGGAAAGTTCTTCCAGAACCATGGCGCAATCAAGAGATTCACGATTGGTACGCTTGTGCTGACGGCTCTCATACACGAAAGGCATGATCACATTGATGCGGTGTGCGGAAGACATGGCAGCTGCCACGACACGCTTCAGATCCTGATAATGGTCATCCGGAGACATATAATGCGTCTGGCCGTACATGGAAAAGCTCTGGCTGTGGTTGGTCACATCCGTCAGAATAAACACATCGCAGCCGCGGACGGAATCCTTCAGGACGGCTTTTCCTTCGCCCGAACCGAAGCGGGGGCAATGGACCTTCGTCAGGTAATTTTCCTTATCGTAATCCCTGAACGCAATCGTACTGTCTTTGGAGCCGTAATTCTGCAGGTCGGACTGACGAAGCTCAACCACATTTTTGTTGGCGGCTTCCCCCAGCTGCGTGCAGTTGTCCATCGCAATGATTTTCAAAGGAGCAATAGGAGAGCGGTTCCAGAAAAAATACTCTTGATTGATCATGATTCACCTCTTTGCGAATTCAAAATCCCTATTTGCAAGTCTGTTAAAACTCACAGGGAAATACTAACACAAAAAGGTGGAAAAGACAACGCAGATATGTTAGAATATGTCGGGTCTCGGTAAACTTTCACGTTAAGCCGGGCTCATCTCTTATTGGCGCCGGAAGGAAGCTTGCAATGAAAAAACATTTGATAACCGGAGTCACCCCCGATAGTCCCGCCGTGAAAAGCGGTCTGCGGGCCGGTGAATATCTTCTCGCCGTCAACGGCAGGCAGATCGAAGATGTTTTTGATTACGAATTTTTCTGCGCCGATACGGAGTTCACGCTGACCGTGGAGGATGCTTCGGGCACGCAGCGGACTGTCACCGTCCGCAAGGAAGAATCGGAAGATACCGGCCTGCAGTTCGAAAACGGATTGATGGATGAATACCGCAGCTGCTGCAACCGCTGCATTTTCTGCTTTATCGATCAGATGCCTCCGGGCATGCGGGATACCCTGTATTTCAAGGATGATGACTCTCGCCTGTCCTTTCTGCAGGGCAATTATATCACCCTGACCAATCTGAGCGAGAAGGATATACACCGCATCATTTCCTACCGCATGGAGCCGATCAACATCTCCGTGCATACCACGGATCCGGAACTGCGCTGCAGGATGCTGCATAACCGATTCGCAGGCGATGCACTGAAAACGATCGACCGATTCTATGAAGCCGGGATCGAAATGAACGGGCAGATTGTACTGTGTCCGGATGTAAACGATAAAGAACACCTGGACGAAACATTAGAGAAGCTTCTGGAATATCTTCCGGTGATGCAGAGCGTTTCGATCGTCCCCGTAGGGCTGACCAGATTCCGGGAAGGGCTGACGCCTCTGCGCGGATTCACGTCCGAGGAAGCCGCAGCCGTGATCGATACCGCCGAACGCTGGCAGAAGGCCGCTATGGAAAAGGCCGGGACGCATTTTGTACATGCAAGCGACGAGTTTTATCTGCTGGCAGGCAGGGAATTGCCGGAGGAAGCTTCCTATGACGGGTACCCGCAGCTGGAAAACGGCGTCGGGATGCTTCGTCTTTTCACGGATACGTTCCTGCAGGAACTGAAAGAGACCGTCTGGCCGCTGCGCCGCCGCAAGGTCACGGTCGCGACCGGCCTGCTGGCAGCGCCTGCGCTGCAGAAGCTGTGTGATATTCTGAAAAAGAAGATGCCCCGGATGGATATCCGGGTGATCCCGATCCGCAATCGGTTTTTCGGGGAATCCATTACCGTTTCCGGTCTGATCACGGGGCAGGATCTGCTGGAGCAGCTGTCCGGCATTGAGCTCGGCAGCGAGCTGCTGATACCGAAAAACATGCTGAAGGCGGGAGAGAACATCTTTTTGGATGATATGACCCTCGAAGCCCTGCAGAAATCTCTCCGGGTACCGATCCGCCCCACAGAGGCAGACGGCGGGACCTTCCTCCGCGCACTGCTCGGAAAAGCCCCCCGAAAAACCGGTGTCAGCTTCCGTCCTTACGAAGGCGGCAGGGAATAAGGAGATACTATGAGCAAACCCATTGTAGCGATAGTCGGAAGGCCGAATGTCGGAAAATCCACCCTTTTCAACGTTCTGGCCGGTGACAGGATCTCTATTGTACAGGATACGCCCGGTGTGACGCGTGACAGGATCTACGCGGACTGCACCTGGCTGAATATGCAGTTCACGCTGATCGACACGGGCGGTATCGAACCTGACAGTGACGATGTCATATTGAAACAGATGCGTGAACAGGCAGAGATCGCTGTAGAGACCTCGGATGTCATCATCTTCATGACGGATGTGCGCGAAGGTCTGGTGGAAGCCGACCGGCGTGTGGCTGAGATGCTTCGCCGCTCCGGCAAACCGATCGTCCTGTGCGTCAATAAAGTCGATAATTTTGCCAAATTCTCGAACGACGTATTCGAATTCTATAATCTCGGCCTGGGGGATCCGGTCTCGGTATCTGCCTCCGAACGTCTGGGACTGGGCGATCTGCTGGAGGAGGTCAGCCGCTACTTCAAGAGTGCTCCCGAGGCGGATGAAGAGGATGACCGCCCCCGCATCGCCATCGTCGGCAAGCCGAATGTAGGCAAGTCTTCCATCGTCAACCGTATGGCCGGGCAGAATCGCGTCATCGTATCCGATATCGCCGGAACGACCCGCGACGCCATCGATACGGTGGTTCACTATAATAAGCATGAATATATCCTCATCGACACAGCCGGCCTCCGCCGCAAGAATAAGATCAAGGAGGATATCGAGCGCTTCAGCATCATCCGTGCCGTATCCGCCATCGAGCGTGCGGATGTCGTATTATTGGTGATCGACGCCGCAGAGGGCGTGACCGAACAGGACGCCAAGATCGCGGGCATCGCCCACGAACGCGACAAGGGCCTGCTGGTCGTCGTCAACAAATGGGATCTGGTGCAGAAAACGAATAAGACGATGGGAGAGTACAAGAAGAAGATCCGCGAAGTCTTATCCTTTGTCCCTTATGCGGATATCATCTTTGTATCGGCTCTTTCCGGGCAGCGCCTCAGCAACATCTTCGAGGACGTGGACGTGATCATTTCCAACCGGAACATGCGCATCTCCACAGGCGTCCTGAACGAGATCATCACGCAGGCGACCGCGCTGAAGCAGCCGCCCTCCGACAAAGGGCGCGTACTCCGGATCTATTATGCGACGCAGGTGGCCGTCGGTCCGCCGACCTTCGTTTTCTTCGTGAATGACAAAAAGCTGATGCATTTTTCCTACGAGAGATATCTGGAAAATCAGATCCGTGAGGCCTTCGGATTCTACGGAACAAGCATAAAAATCATTCTCCGGGAAAGGAACGAAAAGGAACAAAACGTATGATCAGACTGGGCTGTTTACTTATCGGTTATCTGTTTGGATGTTTTCAGACAAGCTATCTGTATTGCAAAAAGCACGGTGTGGATATTCGCAAAGAAGGCAGCGGCAACGCAGGCACGAACAATACGCTGCGGGTCATGGGCTGGAAAGCCGGAGCGATCGTGTTCATCGGCGATCTGCTGAAAATGGTCGCGGCCATTCTTGTCACGCGGCTTATTTTTGAAACGGAAGGCGGCGCCAACCGTACCCTTTTAATGGTTTATACGGCCCTGGGCGTGGTACTGGGACACGATTTTCCTTTTTATCTCGGTTTTCGAGGCGGAAAAGGGATCGCATCTTCCGGCGGACTGGCACTGATGCTGGATTGGCGCATTGCAATCGCGGCAGCCGTGAGCTTTTTCGGGCTCGGTTTTCTTACAAAATATGTTTCCGTCGGCTCACTTTCCATGATGGCAGTCAAATTTTTCCTGTTCATTATTTTGTCTGAATGTGGTATGATATCCGTTACAGGTCTTTCCCGCTGGGAAGCCTATGCGGTTCTGCTGTTTTTGCTGCTGCTGGCTCTCTGGCAGCACAGAGCCAATCTTTCCCGTCTGATACACGGCAAAGAGAACAAATTCCATATCGGCGGACGGAAGCAGTAACAGGACGCCGGAACACACATCATCGCAGACATCGTCTGCATTCCTAAATATTTTACCCCAGGAGGCTGTCATGGCAACATTTATTCAGGAACCGGCACATACCTTTAACGAGTATCTTTTGATTCCCGGATATTCGTCCTCTGAATGCATTCCCGCGAATGTATCGCTTCGTACCCCGCTGGTGAAATACCGCAAAGGGGAAGAAGAGTGCCCTATTACGATGAACATTCCCATGGTTTCCGCAATCATGCAATCCGTATCCGGCGACAGGCTGGCTGTTGCTCTGGCCATGGAAGGCGGTGTATCTTTTATTTACGGTTCTCAGACGATCGAGCAGGAAGCTGCGATGGTCAAACGCGCAAAAAGCTACAAGGCCGGCTTCGTCAAGAGCGATTCCAATGTAAAGCCCGATGATACGATGGCCGATGTCGTAAAGCTGACAGCCAGGACCGGACATTCCACCATCGCCGTAACGGAAGACGGAACGCCCGAAGGAAAGCTGGTCGGTATCGTTACCAGCCGTGACTACCGCGTCAGCCGCATGAATATGGATACTCCCGTCAAGGATTTCATGACTCCGTTCGAGAAGCTGGTATGGGCCAAGGAAGGCACTTCCCTGAAAGAAGCCAACGACATCATCTGGGACCATAAGCTCAATTCCCTGCCCATCATTTCCGAAGACGGCAGCCTTTGCTATATCGTATTCCGCAAGGACTATGATTCCCATAAGCAGAATCCGATGGAACTGCTGGATCACACCAAACGCTATGTTGTCGGTGCCGGCATCAATACCCGTGACTATGCGGAACGTGTGCCTGCCCTGCTGGCAGCCGGTGCGGATGTGCTCTGCATCGATTCTTCGGAAGGATTTTCCGAGTGGCAGAAGAGGACTCTGGGCTGGATCCGTGAAAACTACGGCGATACCGTCAAGGTCGGTGCCGGCAACGTGGTCGATGCCGAGGGCTTCCGCTTTTTAGCAAACTGCGGCGCGGATTTCGTCAAAGTAGGTATCGGCGGCGGCTCCATCTGCATTACCAGAGAAACAAAGGGCATCGGACGCGGCCAGGCAACGGCAGTCATCGAAGTATGCCAGGAACGCGATAAATATTTCAAAGAGACCGGTATCTACATTCCCGTATGCTCCGACGGCGGCATCGTATTTGACCATCATATTACGCTGGCCCTGGCAATGGGAGCCGATTTCGTAATGCTCGGCCGTTATTTTGCCCGCTTCGACGAAAGCCCCAGCAATAAGGTCAGCGTAGGCGGCACTTATTACAAGGAATACTGGGGTGAAGGTTCTGCCAGAGCCCGCAACTGGCAGCGCTACGATCTGCGCGGCAAGAGCAAGCTTTCCTTCGAAGAAGGCGTCGATTCTTACGTACCCTATGCTGGCTCGCTGAAAGATAATGTGGGTCTGACCCTCAGCAAAGTCCGCTCTACAATGTGCAACTGCGGTGCCTTATCCATTCCGGAGCTGCAGGAAAAAGCCAAGCTGACATTGGTTTCTCAAACCAGTATCATCGAGGGCGGTGCTCACGACGTATTGCTGAAAGATAAGAGCGCAATGAAGCAATAATAGATTATTAAATACCGGGGCTGTACGGATCAACGTATGGTCCCGGTAAATGGTTCGGAGCATATCCGTCAACTATGCGCGAAATACATATCTCGCAAAAGGAGCAGCATGGACAAAGGTCAAGAGAAACCTACTGTGGAAGGGAATTGCGAAAGCTGCCTGAATTACGAATATGATGAGGAATATGAATGTTACAGCTGTATCATGGACCTGGACGAAGACGAAATGCGCCTTTTTCTGCAGGGAAGCTTCAAAGCCTGCCCATATTACAGATTTGACAATGAATATTCGATCGTCAATAAACAGATTTGATCCGCAGCAAAGCATATTGATGCACGGATAAGGTATGTGCGGATATACGCACGGGCATTGATCGGCTGCAAAACAAATGGATAAAGCGAGTTATACGTAAAGTTAGAAATGAGCCGCTGCAAAGCCTTTTATGATTGCATGACCGTAGTTTAAATGAATGTGTTGATGTGTGCCTCTGCAAAGCCGTATATAGTTGTTTGATCGAAACTTTACGAATGTGTTGGGCGTGACACAACGCAGCATTATATGATTGTATAACCAAACTTTAACGAATGTGTTGGGGCTGTGTCTCAAGCACGTCCTTTATGATAAATTAACCATAACTTTAACGAATGTGTTGGAGCTGTGCCTCAAGCACAGCCCCAACACTTCGTTAAAGTTGACTTTTGCGAATAGATGGGTTTCCGGATTTTAGGCTCTTCTGCGGGGATCCGGATCGAATTTTAAGGGATCGGTGAAATATGGACTTACAGCGACTTATGAGTTTAGTACGCAAAGCAGCCGACGATTACGGAATGATCGAGGACGGTGGCCGTATCGCCGTAGGCATTTCCGGCGGGAAAGACAGTCTGACGCTGCTGTATGCATTGCACGGACTGCAGCGATTTTATCCGAAGCAGTTCACATTGCAGGCAATTACGGTGGATCTGGGCTTTCCGGAAGCAAAAGAAGGCCTGAAGCCCATCGCGGCATTATGTGAATCGATGGAAGTCCCTTATCAGATCGTGCCTTCCGAAATCGGCGAAGTCGTATTCAATATCCGCAAGGAAGCCAATCCCTGTTCCCTTTGCTCCAAATTAAGAAAAGGCGCCTTCAATACCGCCGCTAAGGAATTCGGCTGCAATAAGGTCGCATATGCACATCATAAATACGATATGGTGGAAACAGCCCTGATGTCGCTGCTCTACGAAAGCCGTTTCCACAGCTTCTCTCCCGTCACCTATCTGGACCGGATGGACCTCACGGTGATCCGCCCCATGATGTATGTCGATGAACCGGATATCATCGGCTTCATGCGCCAATATCAGCTGCCCGTGTTCAAAAATCCCTGCCCGGCGGACGGCAATACGAAACGGGAATACATGAAAAAGCTTCTCACACAGCTTAATGACGAAAATCCGGGCGCCCGCGAGCATATTTTCTCCGCAATAATAAACGGAAATATCCCCGGCTGGCCGGAGAAAGTGACCGATAGATAACGGCCTCTTGCAAATAATTCGCGAAGTGTTATAATGATTTCGCGCATAGTTGACCGTATATCCGGCACTTTGCAGCTGTTTTAATGAGGTAAATCATGACAAGCCGTCCCTATTTTGAACAGGTAGACATCCAAAATACGCAGAAATTGCGGGATTTGATGAGTACGCTGCCGTCCTTTACCGCCCTCTTTTTCCGGGGGATCGAACCGACGACATCTTCACGGACCCGCATCGCATACGCGTACGATCTGAATGTATTTTACGATTATATCATGGAAAATCATCCGGCCTTTGCCGAGCTGGACCGCCGCACTCTCCTGCCGGAAACGCTCGACCTGATCTCCGCGCTGGATCTGGAAGCATATCTCGATTATTTGAAGTTCTATAAATCCTTCGCACAGGTCGAACGGGCAAATCATGCCCGCGGGATCATGCGCAAATTGAGCACACTGAAGACCTTCTACAACTATTATTTCCGTAAAGAGATCATCAAAACCAATCCGGCAGCCCTGCTGGTCATGCCGAAAACACCGCAGAAAGAGATCATCCGGCTGGATATCGAAGAAGTTGCCAAGCTGATGGATGAAGTTGAATCCGGCGAAAAACTGACCGAAAAGCAGCAGCAGTTTCATCAAAAAACGAAGGTCCGCGATATGGCCATGCTCTCTCTCCTGCTGGGGACCGGTATCCGTGTATCGGAATGTGTCGGCCTGGACCGCAGGGATGTGGATTTTTACAACACCGGCGTGCATGTACACCGGAAAGGCGGCAAGGAAGCCATCGTCTATTTCAGCGACGAAGTAGCCGATGCCCTGGAACTGTATGCCGCGGAACGGGAAAAGCAATTGCCGCAGCCGGGCCACGAGGAAGCCTTTTTCCTCTCTCTGCAGCAGCGCCGCATCAGTGTGCGCGCCGTTGAAAATCTGGTCAAAAAATATGCGCAGACCGTCACGACCCTGAAAAATATCACGCCGCATAAGCTGCGCAGCACCTACGGCACCCAGCTTTACAGACAGACAGGCGATATATACCTGGTCGCGGATGTCCTGGGACACAATGACGTCAATACCACCAAAAAGCACTATGCCGCGTCGGACGAGGAACGGCTGCGGGCCGCCAGAAACACGGTACGCCTGCGGGAAAATATCCCCGTTCCCGAGCAGGAGCTTCCGAATGCGCCCGAAGGAGCCGAGGATGACGCGGTCATCTGTGCAGACATGCCCTCAGAGGCCCCTGAAAGCCCCACAGAGGCATTTTGACTTATAAAGCGCAAAACACCCCTTTAAGAGCCCAAAAGGCCTTTAAAGGGGCGTTTTCCTGTTCTGTCAACTCAGATCCGTTTGGCTGTCCTTCCCTCGTACGGCGGATATACATCCAGATTTTCCGGATCGTCGAACGGGAACAGAGGCCGCTGCACATGTTCAAAGCCGAGACCGACCAGATTGCTGGAGGTCGCTCCGTTCGTAAGGATATTGTGCATCTCCGGCGTGATATGTCCGAAGCAGGCTTTGTAGGCAAGGGACGATTTGACCAAAAGCATATCATAGTCGGTCGGGACAAGCCCGAAGCCGGTGAATTGGGTCGGCGTGAAATTGCACTGCGGATATTTTACGACCACGATATCCGTATTCCGGACGCGCAGAACAGCGGCTTCACCGAAGCTGCGGTAATTGCCTGCATTGGGGCCGACCATCTCCAGCACGCGCGGATCGCATACCTTCTGTACCTTTGCCCTGACGGTGATGGTCTTCTGCCGGCGCGGATCTCTTTTCCCGCCCAGGCTGAATTCGGCTTCCGCACCTTCTCCGAGCCGATTGGCCAAAGCCGCCGCCTCCGGATCTACGACGACCAGTGCGGCCCGCAGATCCATCTCCCGTTCCAGGATACGGCTTAATACTTCCACACTGTCTCCGGTCGCGCCGCCGCTCGTATTATCGGCTGCATCGGAAAGCACTACCGTATGTCCGCCGGGCCGGGATGCCGCAAGGTCGAGCCCTTCATCGATGCTCATCGGATGATACTGCAGGATATGACGGAAGGTCAAAAAGCGTCTGCCGATGATCATCGCGTATTCTTCCGCTGCAGCTTTGTCTTCCGCGATCACCATCGCACAGCCGCCCGCCTCGGGGATATCGAGCCAGGGCTGCATGTGCCAAAGCGAAAAATCGGCAAATTTCCCTTCCTCCTGCCAGCGCGCGGCATCGTCCAGCAGTTCCTTGATGGGGCCGGCCTTCGTATTCGCGGCCTCCGCCTGAAGGATCATGGGCACCTTGACCATGACGGTATGATACTTTGTCCCGTAACGCAGCATATTCATTCCGAGCGTAAAAGCTCGGTTTGCGGTCTCACACTTGTCGGTATGCGGATACTGACGGTAGCCGCAGATGACATCCACATGATCTACGATCCGCTTCGTAATATTGGCATGGGTGTCGCAGGAGGCGGCGATCACGACCTTCTCTCCCACCTGCTTCCGGACGGTCTCAAGCAGCAGGCCGCAGGCGTCGTCTTCATCGGTCAGACAGGTGCCGCCGTGCAGACACAGGAACACACCGTCGATCTTCCCGGCCTTTTGAATGGTATCGGTCAGGCAGGCCATAAATTCATCATAAACGGCCCGGTCCACACGTCCGTTCGCTCCCGCCTGAAATGCGGCGGAAGGGATCAGTTCGACATCTTCCGCATCCGTAAGAGCCGTCACCATGGCCCCGGAGTGCGTCTTTTTTCCGTATCGGTCCCGAACGATCTCATCGCCGAAGGATACGGAATTGGTTTCAAAATTCTTCCGCGTACAGGTGAGCGGAGAAAAAGTATTGGATTCCTGACTGAAAACGCCGAAAACGATACGGTACATACATTGCTCCTTTGCTGATCGGATCTGCACTGCTGATTCCTGCCGCATTATACCACATTCTTTTCAAAATGGATTATTTTGCAATCTGTTTTCTTCCGTGTTATACTGAAAACAGTTTCGGAAAGGATGAAACGATCCATGAAAGATATAACGGAAGATATCATTCTGCCTCTCCTGCCGCGCAGGCCGGCAGAAGCACATAAAGGGACCTTCGGCAAAGGGCTTTTGGTTTGCGGCTCAGCCAGATACAGAGGTGCGGCGGCTCTTTGTGCCGAAGGCGCACTGCGTACGGGGATCGGGCTGCTGACGCTTGCCGCGCCGGAATGTGTGATCCAATCGGTTGCAACTCTTATCCCGGAATGCAGCTATTTCCCGACCGATGCCGCACAGCAGCATTTTGCAGACAAGACCTATCCCGGAGATGCCCTGCTGGAGATCGTCCGTGAGCTGAAGGGAAAGACCGCGCTCGGGATCGGCTGCGGCCTCGCGGAAGGTGCCTATACGAATGCTCTCGTACAGGCTGTTCTGCAGGCATGCACCGTTCCGGCAGTCATCGACGCGACCGGTCTGGTAAGTCTGCGCGGCCGGGAATATTTGCTGACTGAGCTTCCTGTTATTCCTGTATTGACGCCTCACCCCGGCGAGCTGGCTTCCCTGATGCGCAGCAGCACCTCGGAGATCCTGACGGAACCTGAAAAATGTGCCGCGTCATATGCCGAAAAGACCCATGCGGTCGTTGTTTTGAAGCTGCACCGTACGGTCATCGCCGTTCCGGGCGGTACGGTCTGGCGCAATACGACCGGCGGCAGCGGCCTTTCCCGCGGCGGCAGCGGCGATTTTCTGACCGGTATGATCACATCGTATCTTGCGCAGGGGCTTTCTCCGGAACAGGCTGCCGTCCTGGCCGTATATATGCACGGAAAAGCTGCGGACATCTGCGCCGAAAAGCTGTCTCTGACCGGTATGCTGCCGCATGAGCTGCCCCTCGGCCTGCAGTCGTTATATCTGGAATACGGAATCTGAATCTGACGAAAAATATACCGAAAGCCCCGGGAATAAGAACATTTCCGGGGCTTTGCTTATGATACCGTGATACTTTATAAGCCTGATTTTGCCTGTGCCCGCAGCTGTCTGGCCGCACTGATGACCTCCGCGGAATTGTTCATCCCGCCCAGCAGTCTGGCCAATTCACCGACGGTCTCTTCTTCCGAAAGCAGATGCACTCTGGTATGGGTGCGTCCGTTTTCGGTAAGCTTATCGATCCCGAAATGCGTATCCGCCAAAGCGGCGATCTGCGGAAGATGCGTGATCAGGATGACCTGACGGTAGCGGGATATTTCTTTTAACTTGCGGCCGACCATCTGGGCGGTGCGTCCGCTGATGCCCGTATCGACTTCATCGAAAATCACGGTCGGGATATCATCCTTATCCGCCAGGATCGTTTTGATCGCCAGCATGATACGGGAAAGCTCACCGCCGGAAGCAACCTTTGCGAGCGGTGCCGGATCCTCTCCGGGATTGAGCGCTACCAGGAATTCGATATCGTCCGCGCCTTCCGGCGAATATGTCCCGCCGGGCACGACCGAGATTTTGAACTCCACCGAAAGGAAATTCAGCTCGGTCAGAGAGCGGCGGATGATATCCTCCAGCGCGGGAGCCGTCTTCACACGAAGAGCATGCAATTCGTCCGAAAGACGTTTCAGGGCATCCTCGGCCTTCTGCAGAGCCGCTTCCGATGCGGCCTTCCGCTCCTCATACCGCTCCCAGGAATCCAATTCATCCCTGCGCTGCTCAAGAGCCTCTTCCAGACGGTCCGCAGGAAGGCCGTATTTGCTTTCCAGATGATGAATGGTATCCAGCCGGTTTTCGGTCTCGCGGAACCGTTCTTCGCTGAAATCACTGCTGTCCAGGAATGCTTCCGCCTCACTGACAGCTCCGTGGAGCAGATCCTCCACCGTCAGCAGTTCATCGTGCAGGCTGGTGAGCTCTGCCGTGTAGGTACTGACCGGCGACAACTGCCGAATGGCCCGCGAGACGGACTCTCCGGCACCGCCGGGATTATCGCTTCCCAGCTCCGAAAGGACCTCGATCAAAGCCGTACGGATCTTATCGTAATGGTTCATCGTGCGATAAAGATCGGTCAGTTCTTTCTTTTCACCGGGCTTTACGGCCGCTTCTTCGATCTCTTCGATCTCAAAGCGTAGGAAATCCATCCGGCGGATACGTTCTTCGGCAGGCACCTCGAAGGAGGCGGCTTCTTTTTGGAACAGCTGCCACTCCTTATAGGCTTCCGCCAGTTTTTGTTTCAATTCCCGGCAGGCACTGCCGATAAACGAATCAAGGATCTCGCGCTGCTTTGCGGGCTTCAGCAGAGATTGATGCTCATGCTGGCCGTGGATATCCAGAAGCAGCTCGGTCGCCTTGCGTGCCTTGGCCGATGTAACGATCTCATCGTTGATCTTGTGGATGCTGCGTCCCGGCAGGATCTTTCGCGAGATCACGATACAGTCGTATTCCGTGGAAATATCCAGTGCTGCCAATTCGGCTTTCCGGTCCTCCTCCGGAACGGAAAAAACGATCTCCACATAGGCCGAATCCGCGCCTTTGCGGATGACTTCCGGCCCGGTGCGGAGGCCGAGCACAGCCGACACCGCATCGATGAGAATGGATTTGCCGGCGCCTGTCTCACCGGTCAGAATATTGAGACCGCTCTTAAAATCCAGCTCGGTCTCTTCGATGATCGCGAAATTCTTTACATGCAGATTTTCGAGCATACTGCCTCCTTTGCGTGACAGTTGACGCTGCATTTCCCGTCAGTCGGACAGTTTGATGCGCAGCGTGTCGATAAAGCTCTGATTGTTCAGTTTGATCAAACTGATACATGTGGAGGCCTGCGATATTTCCACACGGTCTCCGGGCAGGAGTTTCTGCGGTTTTTCGCTGTCGAAAAACACGTCGCATTGAAGATCATCGGAGTAAGACGCAGTATCGGCAATTTCAACTTCGATCCGATCCGAGGGGGACATGACGATACTCCGGTTGTTCAGAGCGTGGGATGCGATCGGTGTCAGAACGAACAGATTGGCAGTCGGTTCGACGATCGGCCCGCCTGCCGAAAAGCTGTAAGCCGTGGAGCCGGTCGGCGTGGCGGCGATCAGTCCGTCCGCGCGGTATTGACACAAATAGTTCCCGTTTACATAGACGTTCAGCCGGATCAGCTTCAAAGAATCCGTGCGGCTGATGACAACATCGTTAAGGCCGCGATGACGGCTGACGACTCTGCCGTCCCGGAAAATGCAGCCCTGAAGCATCATGCGGCTTTCCGTTTCATATGCATCCTGCAGGAGATGATCCAGAATCGGTTCCGCGTTATCCGCATTTCCGGCGGTCAGATATCCGATATTGCCTGTATTGATCCCGAGAAAAGGTACGCCCGCGTCGCCGTATTTATGTACGGCACGCAGCAGGGTACCGTCTCCGCCCAGCACAAGGATCGCATCTGTCCCGGCAGGTAAGGTGCCGGAAATTTCGTCATCAGTGATCGCGTTGCCTCCGTGCAGAGAGATATATTCCCGGACGCGGGCACGCAGCTGCAGGCCGGGATCTCTTTTCGGATTGGAAATCAGCACAAATCGTTTCATAGAACTCCGTTTCAGCCTTCTACGGCATTTAATGCGGTATGGGAAGCAAGCACCAATTCATTCAGCTTGCCTTCCCGCGAGGGAGTCAGATAAGAAGGCAGTTCCGGCTCCTCTTCTGCCGGCTTCTCGGCATACAGCAGAAATTCGATATTGCCCTCCGGACCCTTGATAGGAGAATAATCCACATCCAGGATGCGGAAATGCTGCTCTTCCGCCATCCGAATCACATGCAGGATCACTTCCAGCTGCGTGGATGCTTCGCGGACGACGCCTTTTTTTCCGACTTTTTCACGGCCGGCCTCAAATTGAGGCTTGATCAGGCAAACACACTGCGCACCGGGCTTCATAACGGCAAACATCGGCCCGAATACATGCTTCAGGGAAATGAAGGAAACATCGACGGAAGCAAAATCCACCGCTTCGCCGATCATTTCCGGAGTCACATAGCGGATATTCGTCTTTTCCATGGAAATGACGCGCTCGTCCATCCGAAGCTTATAGTCCAGCTGTCCGTAGCCGACATCGACCGAATATACCCTGGCGGCACCGTTTTGAAGCATGCAGTCGGTAAATCCGCCCGTGGAAGCGCCTATATCGATGCAGACCGCATCCTTCAGATCTACCGGAAATACCTTCAATGCTTTTTCAAGCTTCAAACCGCCGCGGCTGACATAGGGAAGCGTTTTGCCATGCAATTCAAGCGGCACATCCTCTTCAAAGGTCGTACCGGGCTTATCTTCGCGCTGCCCCTTCACAAAAATGCTGCCGGCCATGATAAGCGCCTTGGCCTGCTCGCGCGAGGGTGCGAGGCCCCGTTCCACCACCAATTGATCCAGTCTAAGCTTCATAAGTCTTCCTTTTCGCTAATATGGTTTCCGCAATGCTTTCCGCATCCAGCCCGAGCTTACGCAGCAGCTCAGGGATCGTTCCCTGCGGTACGAAGGAATCTTCCGGAGAAGGATTGACGATCTCCCAGCCGAAATGATTCCGGGCGGAAAAATCTGCGATCTGCTGTCCCAGAGCGCCGGACCGGTTATTTTCTTCTAATACGGCTATCATGGAATGTGCCGCGGCAAGTTCCTTCAGCAGTGCCTCGTCAAAGGGCTTCAGAAAACGTGCATTTACAAGCGTGGGCAGAAATCCGTGCTCCGTCAGGATATCGGCGGCCACCACCGCTGTCTGCACCATGCTTCCGGCGGCAAACAGCACGATATCGCGCCCTTCCAAAAGGACTTCCGCTTTGCCGAAATGCAGCGGAGAACGAGTCTCAAATAAAGTGCGCGGCGCATACCGACGGGGATACCGAATCGCGAGAGGGCCTTCAAAATGCAATGAAAAGTCAAGCATTTCGAGCAGTTCCTGTCCGTCGCGGGGTGCCATGATCGTCAGCCCGGGGACAGTCTGCAGATAGCCGCCGTCGAGCATGCCCTGATGGGTCTCGCCGTCCTGGCCTACCAATCCGGCCCGGTCGACCAAAAACCGTACAGGCAGCTTCTGCAGGGCAACATCCTGCACGATCTGATCGTACGCACGCTGCAGGAAGGTCGAATAAATACAAACATAAGGCTTGAGACCGCCGGCAGCCATGCCTGCCGCGTATGACACGGCATGTTCCTCCGCGATCCCCACGTCAAATATCCGGGAAGGGAATTTTTTAGAGAAAGGCTTCAACCCGGTCCCGCCGGGCATCGCAGCCGTCACGGCGACGACACGCTCATCCTCTTCCGCCAGCTTCAGCAGCCCTTCCGCCGCATAATCGGTATAGCTGCTTTCTCCAGCGGAATAGATCTTCCCGGTCCGCGGATCAAAAGGCCCGACACCGTGAAATTTTTCAGGGTCATGCATCGCGGGAGCATAGCCTTTGCCCTTTTCGGTGATCACATGGACGACCACGGGACGGTCCAGACGCTTCGCATCCTCAAAGGCATCCACAAGCTGCGGGATATCATGCCCGTCGATGGGCCCCAGATAGGTGATCGACATATTTTCGAAGATCATGCCGGGCAGGAACATCTGCTTCAGGCTGTTTTTGGCCTGACTGATCGTCTTGACCATCGAACTTCCGATGGCAGGGATCCTATCCAGCAGATTTTTGATCGTATCCTTCAGTCGGTTATACTCCGGCGCCGTGCGGAGATTCTGAAATGCCCGGGAAAATCCGCCGACGTTATTGGAGATCGACATGTTATTGTCATTCAGAACGATAATAAAGTTGGATTTCAGCTGCGAGGCATTGCTGAGGGCTTCCCAGGCGATCCCTCCCGTCATCGACCCGTCGCCGATCACGGAAACGACACTGTAATCTCCGCCTGTCAGCTCTCTGGCCTTCACAAGGCCGACTCCCTGTGAGATCGAAGTAGAGCTATGTCCCGTATCGAACAGGTCGCAGGGACTTTCGCTCTTTTTGGGAAATCCGCTGAGACCGCCGTACTGACGCAGGGTATCGAAATCCTTCCGCCGGCCGGTCAAGATCTTGTGCGTGTAGCATTGATGCCCGACATCAAACAGCAATTTATCGGACGCAGCATCAAAAACCAGATGCAGAGCCATGGTAAGCTCGACGGTCCCGAGATTGGAGGCGAGATGGCCGCCGTTCTTACTGACCTTGTCCAATAAGAACGCCCGTATCTCTCCTGCCAGGAGATCGTAATCCTCCGGCGCTATTTTCTTTATGTCGTTCGGTTGGTTTATCTGTTCAAGCAGCATGCGCGGTGGTACGATCCTCTTCTAATTTTTTCTCGACCGAAGCTTATCGATCAGCTGTATAAAATAGCTGCAGTCATTGTCGCCGGCCATCTGACGGGCCAGCTCGGCGGCTTCCCGGCTCAGGCGGTCCACTTCACTGCCGGCTTTTTCCAGCCCGTACAAGGAGGCATAAGTTGTTTTATGGTTCTTTTCGTCGCTGCCGATAGGCTTGCCCAATTCGGACTCGGTAGAAACGATATCCAGGATATCGTCCCGGATCTGGAATGCGTAGCCGATCAGACTGCCCAGCTTTTCCGCTTTCAGAACAAATTCTTCGCTGCGGCCCGCGAGAACGGCACCGACCATCAGAGAAGCTTCGATCAAGGCACCGGTTTTCAGACGGTAAATGAAATCCATTTCATTCGCAGAGACCGGCTTTCCGGTCAATTCGACATCCAAAGCCTGTCCTCCGGCCATTCCATATATACCGGCTTTATTGGCCAGAACAGCGACAGCTTTTGCCGCTGAAGGCAGATCGGCGGTCATGGCAAAGCCTTTGCAGGCAGTTTCAAAAGCAAATGTCAAAAGTGCGTCCCCGGCCAATACACCGAAATCCTCGCCGAATACGGACCAGGTAGTCGGTTTTCCGCGGCGCAGGGTATCATTATCCATGCAGGGAAGATCATCGTGGCACAGCGAATAGGTATGGATCATTTCCATTGCGGCCATAAAGGGTTCGATGACCTTTTCGCTGCCGCCGCAGAGCCGGTACATTTCCAGCATCAGACGCGGGCGAAGCCGTTTTCCGCCTGCTTTCAGGCTGTAATTCACGGATTCCAGCAGCTTCTTCTGAAATCCCTCCTCTGCGGGCAGATATGAATAGAGGACTTTTTCCAGATTTTCCTGATCCAGATAAGGATAAATCATACCGGACTGCCAGCCTCCTCTTCCAATGTGATCAGCTTTTTTTCGATCCCGTCGATGGTCGAGTGGGCATAGGAAACCAGCTTCATGCCTTCCTGATAGGCCCGGAAGCTTTCCTCCAGCCCCGCATTTCCCTGTTCCATCTGCTCTATGATCTCCTCCAGCTTACGGAACACGTCCTGCAGCGGCATCTGTTCCTCCGGAAGCGAGCTTGCTGTATCTGTATTCATACCGGAAAATCCTCCTCTTTGAGTGCCTGTACGGCGGCCTCGATCCGGCCGTCCCGCAAAAATACCGAAAACGCATCTCCCGTTTTCAGCTGAGATATATTAACAATCCCCTTCCCGGTACGGTCCTGCAAATATCCGTATCCGGCCGCAAGGCGTTTCAGGGGCGAATGTGCATCGAGCGTACCGGACAGTAGTTCCAAACGGTGCCTATTCATTTCCAAAGCGGCATGCATGGCACCCGAGATCGCATTTTCCGCGCGATCCAGGTCCAGATCCGCCGTCTGCAGCTGCTTCTGCACCAGGCTGCGCATCTTATCCGCCATATTTTCAAGCAAATGCCGTTTTTCCTGCAATTCCATGGCAGGCCTGTGTGACCGGAGCCGTGCGTCCAGTCCGGAAAGCTTCAGGCTGCTTTGCCGTATCCGATCGCGCATCAGGTGAGTGAGCCTGTCGCGGCAGCCCTCCAGCTGCAGTTCAAATGTCTTATATTCAAATACAGCCTTTTCGGCGGCTGCGGAAGGGGTCGGACTGCGGTGATCTGCCGCGAAATCCGCCAAAGTGAAGTCCGTTTCATGCCCGACGGCACTGATAACGGGCGTGGAGCAGTTAAAAATAGCTTCCACGACCTCTTCTTCATTAAAAGCCCACAGATCTTCGATGCTCCCGCCGCCGCGACCGACGATCATCACGTCCGGATGCAGCCGGTCCAGACGTTCGATGGCCCGGGCGATGCTCGGCGCCGCAGCCTTCCCCTGTACCTGCGCAGGGCTGAGGATCAGCTGCACATAAGGGTTCCGCGTCCGCGTCACCTTGATGATATCCTGGATGGCCGCGCCGTCCGGAGCGGTAACGATTCCGACCCGCATCGCATAGGGAGGGATCGAACGCTTATACAGTTCGGAGAAATAGCCCATTTCCTCGAACTTCTTTTTGCGAAGCTCATATTCACGGTACAGATCGCCGCGTCCGGCTTCTTCGATTTTCTGCGCATAAAGCTGGTACGTTCCTCCGGCTTCATACACATCTACCTTCCCGTAGACCAATACACGCTGGCCGTCGGACATCTGAAAATCCAAACCGCGCGCAGCATACGAGCGGAACATCACCGCATTTACGGCAGCGCCGGCATCCTTCAGTGTGAAATAAATATGCCCGGAGTGATGGTACTTCAGATTCGATACTTCTCCCTCCACGCAGATATGCTGGAGAAGAAAATCGCCGGAAATAACAGATTGTATATAATGATTAAGCTGCCCCACTGAATAGTGGGGCAGTCCTTGAGAAGTATGCATCATTCTTTATAAAGCTTGCCGAGGATCGCATTGATAAAAGCCGAGGAATTTTTGTCGCCGTATTTCTTGGCGAGCTCAACGGCTTCATTGATCGCAACCTTGGCAGGGATCTTTTCGTCGTAATTCATTTCGTACAGCGCCAGACGCAGAATGGAAAGGTCGATACGGGGCATCCGGCTCGTTTTCCAATTCTCGGAGACAGCATCGATCTGCTGATCCAGTTCGGGGATCATCTTATAAATCAATGCAGAACGGTCTTTCAGCGCGGTGATCTCCGCAGGCGTAAGCGCCTTATCTCCGATCAGCTCCAGCTCCTGCAGGAGGTCATGGTCTTCCAGAAAAAGGCGGCATTCATTTTCGGTCTCCGCCTGCGAATAGAAGCAGGTCAGGAACAGCTGCTCAAATGTCAGTTCTCTGAATAATTGCTTTTCCATAGTTTTCTCCTCAGGCACTGATGACAAGATCGTTCACCTGAATATTGACGGCTGTTACGGAACATCCCAGCATGTTTTCGACAGAATCCTTCACCTTGTTCTGGACCTGCATGGTGACTTCCGGAATGTTGTAGCCGTATTTCAGATTCAAAGACAGGCTGACGGTACAATTTCCGTCTGCCAGATCCACATCAATGGCCTTGTTAAAGGTGCGGGCATTGATGTTGGTGGATTTATCCGCGGGGGAAGCATCCTTCAGAGAATACACGCCCTCAATATCACGGACCGCCAGACCGGCAATAATAGCAACAATATCATCGCTCATGATGACACGGCCGATATCTCCGGTCTCATAGATCACATGAGTATCATTCAGCCGTTCTCTGTCCTTATCGTTTTCCATATGCTCCTCCCGGATATCATCACTTATTTTTGACCGATCGCGAATTTTCTTACGGTATCCATGGCTCCCGCAACGGGACGCAGGGAAAGGATCGCCGCGGTAATGGCGGCTTCCGCACCGAGATATGCCGCGTTATAAGCGGCCGAATAAACAGCACTGTTCCAGCCTTCCGGTGCGTAATAGGCGAAAAACAGCCAGCCGGACAAAAATGCAAAGATAAATCTGCCGAAAACGCCGACCAGATAACCAATGCGCAGCCCGTGCTTCCGGCTTCTGAAAAATCCGGACAGCCCCAGCGCGGCAAAGGCCAGCGGATAATCCACAAGCATCTGCGGCAGACTGTAGATCTGCGGATTCAATATCAGCTGAATCACCCCGTGGGCCAGGCCCGTCATGATACCGGCGGGCGCACCGTACCAATAACCGATCAATGTAATGAACAGCATGCTGCACAGGGTGACCGAACCGCCGAGAGGCATCTTGAACAGGCGGATCTCCGAAGCCACACTGGCAAGTGCGATCGCCATGGCGGAAAATACCAGCTGCCGCGTCATGTTCCGGCTGCCGATCTGCCGGCTGCCGACAGCAAGTGCCGCAAACAGAAAGAGCAGGCACAGGCCTATCATGGCTGCGAAACCGAGCCCTGTCGGCTCATAAATCACTTCATCGTACGAATTGACTGTCTGATTAACAAAAATCGACCACATATTTCCTCCTGTGCAGGAGGGGAAAAACGGTACGCTTCCTTTCGCCGGTATTACCCGGATCAAGTTATAAGGGTTATCGTCTCAGCCCGTGAAGGGCTCCCCTAGCCTGTAGTCATATTATTTTTATGGGAGTCCGGGAGGAGGGATCCTCCCGGACCGTAACATATCTGCCGGATCAGGCTTTCGGGCCTGCGGCTACGATTTCAGGAGCCATGTTCGGATACTTCTTGGTGAAGTTGTCCCGGAACATGCCGGCAAGCTTCTTGGCAGTTGCGTCATAAGCCTTCTTATCCGCCCAGGTATCACGGGGATTCATGATCTCCGAAGGAACATTCGGGCAGGACTGCGGTACTTCAAGATTGAAGGTATCGTCATGCTTGAAGGCAGCTTTTTCAAGATCGCCGTTCAGAGCGGCAGTAACCATGGCTCTGGTATAGGCAAGCTTCATGCGGCTTCCGGTACCGTAGGAACCGCCGGTCCATCCGGTGTTGACCATGTAAACCTTGGTGCCGTACTTCGCGATCTTTTCGCCGAGCATCTTGGCATATACCTGAGGATCCATCGGCATGAAAGGTTCGCCGAAAAGGGTGGAGAAGGTCGGCTGAGGTTCCTTCACGCCGCGCTCGGTCCCGGCAAGCTTGAAAGTAAAGCCGGTCACGAGATGATACATGGCAGCTTCCGGAGAAAGCTTGGAGATCGGAGGCAGTACGCCCAAGGCGTCCGCGGTCAGGAACAGCACTACCTTAGGCACGCCGCCCACACCGGGGATCTCCGCATTGGCGATATAATCGACCGGATATGCCACGCGGGTATTTTCGGTCAGGGTGTCATCGTCAAAATCGAGCTTGCGGGTGTCATAATCCATAATGACGTTTTCCACAACGCTGCCGAAGCGGATCGCACCGTAGATCTCCGGCTCGTTTTCCTTGCTCAGGTTGATGCACTTCGCATAGCAGCCGCCTTCGAAATTGAACACGCCGCGGTCAGACCAGCCATGCTCATCGTCGCCGATCAGCTTGCGGGCGGGGTCTGCGGAAAGGGTCGTCTTGCCGGTACCGGAAAGGCCGAAAAAGACGGCGGTATCACCGGTCACGGGATCCATATTGGCAGAGCAGTGCATCGGAAGGATGCCTTCCTTGGGCATGATGAAGTTCATGACGGAGAAGACGCTCTTCTTGATCTCGCCGCAGTATGCGGAACCGGCGATCAGGACTTCCTTCGCCGTATAGTTCACAAGGATGGCCGCCTCACTGTGGACGCCGTCGACCTTGGGATCGCAGTGGAAGCCGGGCGCGACAATGATCGTAAAATCGGGCTTGCCGAAGTTTTCGAGCTGTTCTTCCGTCGGACGAATCAGCAGCTGATGGATAAACAGGTTCTGGCTGGCCAGTTCGTTGATGATACGGAACTTCTTGGTAGCGGCAGGGTCTGCGCCGGCAAAGCCGTCAAATACATACAGGACCTGATTCTGCAGATAAGCCGTCATCTTCGCACGGATCGCATTATACTTTTCAAGCGTGATAGGGCGGTTTACATTGCCCCAGGCGATCTCTTTATGAATCTTCGGAGTATCTACGATAAATTTATCTTCGGGAGATCTTCCGGTATATTTACCGGTAGTAACGACCAGAGCGCCGGTCTCGCTGAGATTGCAGTCCTCTGTGGCAAGAGCTTCCTCAGTCAGTTCAGCAGGGGTCAGATTGCGGTAGATCGCAGCAGTGTTGTAAATACCGATCGATTTTAAGTTGATATTCTTCATTGTTTCCTCCATTTCTTTGCATTACTATTTGATCCGGCTACAAGCCGACACCGTATAATAGCATATTTACAGAAAAAATACAAGACAGAGCCGAAGATTTCCGAAAAGGGGATGTAGGCAAAGATATGAAAATGTTATATACTGTCTCTGCAGCCGGCGCCATCCGCGTGAAGCCGCTGCGATCATCTGCCCGGGAGGAACAACATGTCTCAGCATTTTCTTCTGAAAAGTGCCAGAAAAAACAGGGGACTGTCTTTACGCTACGCTGCGGAAAAGGTCCATATCCATCCTTCAACGCTGTACCGCTACGAAGAAGGCCTGATCGTCAGGATCCCCGAAAAAGTACTGGGAGAACTGTACTATCTCTATGGGCTCGAATCCGCTCCAGAGGAGCAGGAAAAGCAAATGCAGGATACATACAGAAGGCTCATGGCTTACAAAGAAAGCCGGCAGCGGATCACTGCCGACTCTCTTTACGAACGTTTTCAGGCCCTGGACGAACGGGGCAGGCAAACCGTTTTAAGCTTTCTGCAATTCGAAGAAAGCTGCCGGACCTCAGCCGGGCAGGAATCATTTCAAAGTCGCTAAGAAGGCTTTGATAACCTCTACGGCTCCGTCGATATCCGTCACGCTGGTATTGATGCAGAGATCGTAGTTTTCCTTGGCGCCCCACGTTTTGCCGGTATAATGCTTATAATATTTTGCACGCTTCCTGTCGGTGGAAAGGACGTGCTTCTCCATATTCTCGGGAGCGACCTCGATATCCATGTTCTCCTTGCGGTTGACACGGTCTTCCAGATTGCCGTACAGGAATACGCGCACTACGTTCTCTTCGCCTTCCAGCACGTAATCGGCACAGCGGCCGACGATCACGCAGGGGCCTTCCTTTGCTAACGAACGGATGATATCCGCCTGGCGGAAGAAGATCTTATCGGACATGGGCTGCTGATACACGGCATAGCTGGAACGGGTCGCCAGAAAAGGTGCGATATGTATATCTACCTTTTCGTCCATCTCATCCAGATATTCCTGCGCGAAGCCGCCGTTTTCGGCAACCATGGAAACAAGGAGCTTGTCATAATACGGAATGCCGAGTGCTTCCGCAAGCTTAAAACCGATCTCATGGCCGCCGCTGCCGAATTCACGTCCGATGGTAATAACTTTGTTCATAGTGCACCTCCTGATACATTATTATAAAAATACGTCGTTCAAACCGATTTCCTTAGCTTTCTTATAACATAATTTTCCTGTTTTGCCAAGAATTTTTTTGAACTTTACATAAAATACTTTTATATTCTGAAAAGAATACGGATTGCATCCGATGTCCGCATGTGGTATAGTATAGCTGTCCGGTACATCCCGTTTCTTCTTGAACCTACATTACGTTAAACGAGATTCCTATATCTTCAGCTGGCTGTCAGGCCTCCTTTGAGTGGAAGGCAAAAGGCTGTTTGCGGTTACTCACCTGGCACATAGCTAGGCGTCAAAAAGCCGGGATGTATTCGGACATTTTCAGGATCTCAGCATCGTTATCTTTCAAAAAGGCCGCCCGTTCTGCCGGGCGGCCTTCTGTTGTATGCACAAACTCGAATATGAGCGGAAAAACTCCTATTTTTTTTCGTAAAATACGGCGGTCTGCCGGTAAGCCACGTCCAAATAGGACCCGCAGTCTATTTCAACAGACGACCGGACACGCCTGCGGATGAAGTCCTCCAGCTTCGTCATATATTCTTCCGGGCTGATGGTCCCTTCCGCTACGCGCGTCAAACCGAGTTCCCAGCTGGCTGTGAGTTCGGGATTCAGCAGCTGCTTCATGGAGCAGGCCACCGTATCGAAGATCATTTCTCCGAGCAGGGTCGGCGTGATCACCTGCGTTTTGCTGGAAAGAGACAAATATTTGATCGTGACCAGCTTCTTCAATATTTCGGCCCGCGTGGCGGAGGTGCCGATGCCGGAGCCCCTGATCTGGGCACGAAGGTCTTCATCTTCTATCAGCTGGCCGGCATTTTCCATTGCCAGGATCATGGAGCCGGATGTGTAACGTTTAGGCGGCGTGGTTTCCCCCTCTTTGACACGGATCTCCCGGCATTCGGCCCTGCTGCCCTTTCTGAGCGAGGAAAAGGCATCTATCATTTCCGCACCGGCCTCTGTTTCGGCCTCGGCATCGTCGCCTTTTTTCCTGGCTCCGGAAACACCGGATACTTCCATAAACCCTTTTTCCGTCAGCGCTTTCATGGATGCGAAAAAATGCTCTCCACTGATAACGGCTTCCAGTTCGAGTTTTTTATACTCGGCGGGAGGATAAAAGATAGCCAGAAAACGTCTGACGATCTTTTCATATATGTTCCTCGCTTTGGGATTCAAGGAAGCAAGATTGTTCAGTCCCTGCCCGGTCGGAATGATCGCATAGTGATCCGTGATCATCTTATCGTTCGTATAGGAAGTCTTCTCGATGCCGATATATCTCTCTTCGTCCAGGATCCTTTTTACGAACGGGGCCGCCTGTGCGATTTTCCCCAGGCCGCTGATATTTTTAACAATCTCCTTCGCAATGGCGCTGGATAGTACGCGCGCATCGGTTCGCGGATAAGTCACCAGTTTTTTCTCGTAAAGCTCCTGCACCAGCTTCAAAGTCTCATCCGGACTGATCTTCATGGTTTTGGAGCATACGTTCTGCAATTCGGCCAGATTGAACAGCAAAGGTGGCTTTACGATTTCTTTTTTCGTTTCGCGTTTTTCGATCACTGCCTCGGCAGGCTTTCGGCGCATCCATTCCGCGGCGGCCTTTTCTGCCGTTTCTTTGTCCTTAAATCCGTTTTCCTTATACAAAGCAGGATGTCCGAAGTACCGGCTGTCCGGCGTCACCCGCCACTCGGCCTGCACCGTTTTTTCCGGTGCTCCCGGGAGATTCAGATCAGCCAGCAGGCGGTAAAAAGGCGTCTTGACGAAGCTGCGGATCTCCCTCTCTCTGCGCACGGCCATGCCCAGGACACAGGTCATCACACGCCCCACGGATACCGTGATATGCTGCTCGTGCAGAAACGAGGCCAGTCTGGAACTGTATTTGAGCGTCAGGACACGGGAGAAATTGATCCCCATCAGATAATCTTCCTTCGCGCGCAGATAAGCCGAAGCCGCCAGATCATCGTAGCAGCTCAGGTCCTTCGCGTTTCGGATGCCATTCAGGATCTCCTCTTCCGTCTGGGAATCTATCCAGACACGTTTCCGTATTTTCCCTTTAACACCTGCCATCTGCTCAACGAGGCGGTAAATATATTCCCCTTCACGCCCCGAGTCGGTGCAGACATAGATCGTTTCCACATCGCTGCGGCTGAGCTGCTTTTTGACGATCCCGAACTGTTTTTTGACAGCCGCGATCACTTCATAACGAAATTCCTCCGGCAAAAACGGAAGGGTATCCAGGCTCCAGCGCTTCAGAGCCGGGTCGTATGCCTCCG
>JAZLHR010000104.1:0-37644 GCA_045616945.1 Lachnospiraceae bacterium
GTTGCCGGAACACAGTGGGGCAACAAGAAATACATGAACATGAAGCACTTGGAGGCGATGGACGACACCGCCTTCCTGGCTGGCTGACCTCATTCAGCAGAGTCTGCAAACAAATTTGCGCATAATACTTGACACTACCTAATCTATCCCTTGTAATGCTCTTTTCAGTACCCGCCTTCCATAAGCACCCGGAATAAATGTAAAGGAATCATACTTGTCCGCCGTCTTCGTCCCAGTAACCTGCAGAAGGATTCCAGTACTTTGGAAAAAACGATGTCATAAAAAAGCTAACTTTTGGCGAAGTCTGATTAAAAATCCTCCAAATATATCCCTATCGAAATGACAGGAACACTGCGGTTAACATCGCATCCGGAAACTTTTGCATACAATGACTTGCCCGCATCCATGAGGCGAGCAAAAATCACGGTGTCCTTTTCGGGAATTCTACCGAGTTTCATTCCATCTGAACTGTATATTTCTATTTCGTTTTCATTAAACTTATTGCTTTTTCGCAGAAGAGTTAACCGCTCCCCCAAGGACACTGCTTTAAGCGCCATTCTATCTGAATTGGCAATGACTCCGCCAATAAAAGTATCGAATAAGTGTATTTCTCTTACTAACGGTTTCAGCAGAATATCAGCGCCATACCGCTCCTGAAGGGCCAGCAGTTCCTTTTCTTGGATAGTAAGCTCGTATTTCCCCATTTCCCCACCATTCTAAACAACTCATTTCAAATTGTTCAGCATAATATCCAGTTCGAGTACATAGACCGTATAGGATACATATTCTTCCTGAAGTTCTTTGATTTTATCTTCTGTCTTCCTGTCACTTTCCAAAAGCTCCTTATATTGATACGGGTCGGTCGTGACAATACTATGTATTTCTTCCTCGAGCTTTTTAATTTTACCTTCAATATCCGGAATATCCAAAGCAGTATCTCCGGCTTTGCAGTCTCTCAATGCCTGATTCGCTAAGACACGAAGTTCCATCAACCTGTTGAGATCGTTCTGATAATAAGCCGCAACAATTTCATTCCAAAGATCCAGCAGTTTCGGATTACTGTTTGTTATTGAATTCATATCCGGATGCAGCATCTTGGCCAGCTCCCGATAAACCCTTTTTACATCTCGGCTGATATGTTCCGGAACCCGCTGCAATTTTTTACAGGCATTCGCCGCTTCAGTTAAATCGGATAATTGGCGATAGTATTCCTCCATTTCTACGTTTATCTCATCGCAGACCGCCTGCATATCTACCTGCTCGCCCCGATTTTTTATCATTTGTGCAAAAGAAAGTATCTTTTTCTTTTGTATACAGGCAACCTTTTTCTCAAAATTACGAACCATCAGCTCGCCGAATTCATGCAAATATTGCGCACGAAGCTGATTGCATTCCCGGAGCAGTTGGTCACGCAGAACTAGTAGTTCTTCGTAGCGATTGTAGGCGCTGCTATCTGATATTTCGATTTCCATTTATTATCCCTGCCATTCAAAATCTTTCAGATCATAATACAAAGACGTTAAAAACATTCCGTCTATTTCTGCCTTTTCAAAGAAATCGTCTATTGTTCTGAACCATTTTTCGTTAAACCGAATAACGACCTGATTATCTTCTTCAACCGCTTCCGCTTCCTGCATATCGCCGAAATAGAAAAATCGTGCTATCCCCGGTTTTCGAAGGAATGCATACAAATCATATAAGTCGATATCATCAGAGCAAATTGCATCCAACGATAGCAAATGATTCTCGATTCCTTTCATAATTGATAAATTACCAAAAAAGGAATTACGCGCAATTCGTTCCGTCAACATGCCTTTTGCCCTCTTCAGCAGACGGATCGCACGGCTCGTATTATGTTCTTCTATCATAATCTCAGCAAGTCGAACATATATTTCGACATATGGTGCATCACGGAACTGCCCCTCACAGGTCTTCAAGTAGAGATTCTTGATCATCCTCACATATTTATCACGGTCTTGGGAGACAAAATAACCATTTTTGTACATATCAGCTATTTTATATTCGGCTTGAAGATCACCTTCCTCCATTGCTTTTGAGTACCAATAAAAGGCTTTCTCATAGTCTTTTTTACCTGTTCTGCCATAGTAGTATATATATCCCAATCCGGAATATGCTTCGGTACAGGCCTCACTTGCTGCAGCTATTTCATAATATTTTAACGCAAGCTCATATTCTTTTTTACCGTAATAATATCCGCCAAGTTCATAGGCATAATAAGGATTTGCAATATTTCCTTTCTCAATTTCATTCATGTATTTTTCTACAAGCCAGGTCATGACTTCCACATACTCAAACTCCTCCTCTGGGCTTGGAGAAGGATTATCGTAAAATCTCCATCTTATTTTCTTTGCTTCTAGAAAACTCATACTATTGCCTCGTCGTATTCTCGTTTTGAAACAAATAGACGCAACCACCATTGCTTCTTTTACGCAACTGCCGCTGTCTTTGCCTCTCGATACGTTTTTTTAGGAGTGTTTTAATCCAATAGCCAATCTGCTACATCCACAATTTTTACACCTTCGTACTGATACATTTCCTGCCTTGTGCGGGTGATGATAATCTTCGGGTAGGCGTCTGCGATTTTGAGCAGTGGCGATACCTCGCGCTCAAAGGTATCGGGATCATCAAGCGTATTTGCAACCTGAATATACAGTTTCTCGCTGCGCTTGATTGCTACGAAGTCAATCTCTTTCTTATACAAAACTCCGGCGTATAGTTCATAGCCGCGCCGTAAAAGCTCAACAGCAACGATGTTCTCCATCAATCTACCGTAATCAGCGTTCTTCGTACCGAGACGGGCATATTTGAAAGAATGATCGCTGAGATAGTATTTATCATTGGATGCAAGATAGCGCTTTCCCTGAATGTCATACCGTCTGACCTTATAAAAAGCAAAGGCATTGCAAAGATATTTGATATAGACGCTGATCGTGCGGTCATTGGTTTTGAACTGTTCCTTAATAAAAGCGGCGGCGACGCTTCGGGTGGATGTCAGGTTTGAAATATTGTCAATTAAGAAGCCACACAGACGATCCATAAGCGGCATATTGCGGATTTTATATTTCTTCTGAATATCACGCACAATGAGGGTTGAAAAAACATCAGAGATATAGTCATATTTTGCTTCCGGCGTTTTGTAGAGGAACGATCCCGCCATGCCGCCTTCAGTCAGAAAGCGATTGAAAGCTGCATACTGATCCGATAGCTCATAGTATTGGATGAACTCAGCAAACGAAAACGGATAGACTTCAATTTCAAAGGTTCTGCCGGTAAACAGCGTTGCAAGGTCTGAACTGAGCAGGAACGCATTAGAGCCGGTGATATAAATATCGTACTTCTCAGTGGCATGGAAATTGTTAATAACTTTTTCAAAGCCGTCGCACATCTGGACTTCGTCAATGAAGATATAGTTCGTCTTTCCTGCCTGATATGCCTGTTCAACATACTCATTCAGCTTATGATACTCGAGCAATGGCTCATATTCACTCAGACTGTAATTGATATGTATAATGTTAGCATCAGTATCTGTCTGTCGGACATAATCTATAAACGCCTCCAACAGCTTTGACTTTCCACTGCGCCGCACACCGGTAATGACTTTGATATCCGGAGTTCCCATCACATCTTTCAGTTTATCAAGATAAAAAGTCCGCTCTATCAATTTCATGTCATTTTCCTCCGTTGCCCATAGCATACCTCATTTGTTTCGCAAAATCAATTATAAATCAAAAATGCGAAATAGAATTTTTGATAATATCACGTCATGGAAATCTCCTCTCCGCGGTGCACAAGCACCGCTTCAAAGCCCGATTTTCCCGACGAAAAAAGGACCCTCCCGGGTCCTTTTTCGGAGCGGAGAAGGAGGGATTGGCGAAGCTACGAGCCATGCAGGACGCGAGACGCAGGGCCGCGAGAGCTTGCTCTCGAAGGCACTGCAGCGAAGCGGACTATACGGCGACAGCCGACCTGAGCAGTTTTTGCACGGAAACCTGTCGGCAATTACAGCTTGCCCCGCAAAAACTGCGAAGGCATGGCTCGCAGCGAGCCAAGAATTTCGGGAACCCGGAATCCTGCCGCGAGCCGCGGTGCACAAGCACCGCTTCAAAGCCCGATTTTCCCGACGAAAAAAGGACCCTCCCGGGTCCTTTTTCGGAGCGGAGAAGGAGGGATTTGAACCCTCGCGCCGGTTACCCGACCTACACCCTTAGCAGGGGCGCCTCTTCGGCCTCTTGAGTACTTCTCCGAATTCTTAATCGTATGATTTCGCCTGACAATTCCTATCAGACGCCTAGGCATTGTACAACCTTACGCGGAGCTTTGTCAAGTGCTTTTGCAAAAAATGCGCCGACACTGTTAAAAATCGCCCTGGGAACAAATACCCCCGTCTGACGAATGGTTCGAAATTGAAACACAACACTGCCTATTATTGCATCGTCACCGTGAGCCGCAAGTCTAACGGAAACCGATATCAATGTAAAATATGAGGGGGTATTATGGCAAAAAAAGTGTTGAGCAGTAATCAGAAAGCTATCGTTGGAGAAATGAATCAAATGATGTTCGGTTTTACCATGGAGGATCTGCAGATTCTTCTTAATGGAAAGCCGTTCCGCTTTCCGGTCTATCCGGAAATGAGCGGCATGGATCAGGATGTGTCTGTCGCGGATATCTCCGTTCGAAGTCAGAATGCTCTTCACCGCAGCAATCTTGGAAATATTAAGACATTGGTGAAATCGATTACCGGCGAGGAAGACCTTTTTCATCTGCGCAACATGGGCGCACTGTCTGTCCGGGATGTTATGTTCGGTCTCTTTCTCTATCAGTTTTCTCTCTTTGATCAGCCCGGAAAGAGATCTTATATGAAGAGGGTTTTGGAAATGAATGGCATTTATCCGAAAAAAACAACTTGTCGGAAATTTAAAAAATACAAACTTGTACCGTTTTTGCAAAGCTCTATGTATTATACGAAAATCAACAAACGAAAAAGAGGTATGGATCTATGGAAAGAATGCTGATGATGCAGGCGCTTGATGAGCGTGATTTGTTGATGAAGAAGATTGGTGATAAGATTGCAAAGGCCTCCTTTGCAGGCGTAAAGAAGCACAATGCCGAAAAGATCCTGGACAAGCATATCGAGGCAGAGACTTTTTCCAAAGAGGCACAGAGTACTTTTCAGCAGATCAAGGATCTGATCGACCGTTTTAACCGGCTGGACACGGCAATCATCTCATCCAATGCGGCGGTTAAGGTCCGTACCAGCTTCGGTGAATACTCTGTTGCTAATGCAATCTCGCTGCGAAATCGTCTCAGAGGCCAGGGTTCTTATGCGGAAAGCGGCAGCTTCGAGAGCATCCTGCTGAACAAACTTGAAGCGGAACTGGACGGCAGCCGTATTACCGCCGGAAAGAAAAATGCCGAGCTGCAGGCGGCAGCTGAAAACATGCGGCTGGCGATTCTGGGCAAAGACATGAAAAACAGTAAAGATCAGCAGCCGTTGGGCGTGGTAGAAGCTTATGTGGCAGAGAACACCTATGAGCTGGTGGATCCGCTGGATGCCGCAAAGCAGATTGAGAAGCTCAAAGAGCAGCTGGACAGACTCATTACCGAGCTGGATACGCAGATCAAGGTGGCAAATGCCACAAATTTTGTAGAATTTTGAATTAACGGCCTGCAAGACGAAAATCTCAAACTCAGTCCCCTCGCCCGGCGGGGTTACGCCGGGCAGATATCGGGAAACCGCAGCCAATTTCCGCCGCAGTCCTAAAAGGAGAAATTCCTGAGAGATAGTATCTCTCATCACGGTTAACGGTTGTTGATTTTTTGTAATCTTTATTCCGAAATCGGTCTTTTTTCAAAAACATGACTCTTAGGAGCATGGTTAACATTTTTGTATCCTATGTGACTTTTTCTGCAGGCACATACATCATGTGCTGAAATCCGCGAAAGGGTTGCGTGTGACTGATTGACCGGAGATGATCCCCGCGGCTGTCTTGCAGGCCATTTTACTATTACAAAAAGGAGAACGGAATGATACCTGAAAGAAATGTATGCTGCTGCTTTACCGGACACAGACCGGATAAGCTGAAGATCGGAGAAACCGAATTGCGTCTTCGGCTCGAAGATCAGATCGATCAGGCCATAGCCGACGGTTTCACGGCGTTCATCTCCGGCATGGCGCCGGGTACGGATCTTGTGGCCGCCGAGATCGTGCTTGAAAAGAAAAAAAGCCTGCCGGAGATTAAGCTGATCGCTGCCGTGCCGTTTCCCGGTGTGTCAAAAAAATGGACGGAAGACTGGCAGAAAAGATTTGCAAAGGTGCTGGAAAATGCGGATGAATCCGTCGAAATTTATACCAAATATACCCGCTGGGTATTCCATAAACGAGATGGATGGATGGTTGATCATGCGCAGCGGGTAATCGCTTGCTATAACAGCACTCCCGGCGGTACGGCTTTTACGGTTCGCTATGCGGAAAATCATGACCGGGATATCCGTGTGATAAAAGAATGCTGAACAAGGATGATATCTCTACGAGCGAGCGCAGCTTTATGTGATTCACTCATCAACAAATTCATAAAAATGTGATATGATTGCAGCGGGCATACGAAAAAAACAAATAAAAAGTGAGTTCCTTGAAAAGGTCGTATCGAATATGGTTCGTCTGATGTGGTGCTGAACCGCTGTATCGCGGAGCACCGCCTGGACCGCGCCTGTTTCTTACTGCGCACGACCAATCTGCCTATCTGCACGGTCGCGGACCACCTGGGATATTCGGATGTGAATCTGTTTGCCAAATTTTTCAAATATTATTATCACTGTTCCCCCGGCGATTTCAGAAATTCTTTTTTCAATCAACATACCAATCATGTCTGAGCCTTCGGAAAGGCCCGGGACCGGCGGTCTATTTTGTTCTGCGCTGCCAAAGTTCCTTGCCGGCTGCATTTTCCAGTTTGGTCTGACGGCGGTTCTTCACATCCTCCGACTGCGGACGGATGTCGCCGGCCTTCGTCAAAGCCCACTTGGTCAGCAGCGGCCCGACGATCTCGTACACCAGCACGGCAAAAAGAACGATATTCCGCACCAGGCTGCCGTCATTTTCCAGCTGCTGCGCGGTCACACACATTCCCAGCGCCACACCGGCCTGCGGCAGCAGCGTGATGCCCAGATATTTTTTGACCGGCTCGCTGCAGCCGGTCGCCCTGGCGGAAATGCGCGAGCCCATATATTTGCCGCAGGAACGCGACAGGATGTAGATCAGACCGATCAGGATGACCAGCCCCTCCGAGAATATTTTCAGGTCCAGATTGGCCCCGCTGATCACGAAAAACAGGACCAGCAGCGGTGAAGACCATCTGTTTGCGCGGTCCATCAATTCCTCCGCCAGCGGGCAGATATTGATGAACAGCGTCCCCAGCATCATACACACGAGCAGCGAAGAAAAGCCGATCTTCACCGGCCCGATATCGAATTTCAGCATGGAAAGCGCCACCGTCAGCAGAATGAACGCAATGGTCATGGACAGACGGTTCGTATTGGAATGATAGATCTTCTCCAGCTGCGTCAGACACAGCCCCGCGGCGCCGCCGAGAAGCAGGGAAAGCACGATCTCCAGCAGCGGATTGACCGCCACGGAATAAATATCGACCGACCCGCTCTGCAGGGCGCGGGCGATCCCGAACGAGACCGCGAAAAGGATCAGCCCCACCGCGTCGTCGAGCGCGACGATGGGAAGCAGCAGGCCCGTCAGTTCTCCCTTTGCCTTATATTGCCGCACGACCATCAGGGTCGCCGCAGGCGCCGTTGCGGACGCGATGGCTCCCAGCGTGATCGCGGCAGGCGCGGAAAGCACCGAGGGGAACAGGAAATGAAAGGCCAGCAGGCAGATATCTACCAATACCGTGGCCGTGACAGCCTGAAAAACACCGATGATGACCGCCTTCCGGCCAATAGACCGCAGCGCGGAAAGGCTGAATTCGCTGCCGATGGAAAATGCGATGAACCCCAGGGCGACATCGGAAATAAAGCTGAGGCTGCCCAGCTGTTCATAGCTGATAAAGCCAAGGCCCTGCACTCCGAGCCGCCCCAGGAAAAAGGGCCCGATCAGCAGCCCCGCGATCAGATACGAAGTAACATCCGGCAGATGCAGACGCCGGAACACACGCGTCATGAGCAAACCGGCCATGAGCGCAAATGCAAGCGATAAAATCTCCATACAGCTCCTTTTTTGCCGCTTAGGATCCGGTGCCTGGCCTCTCACAGTCCCTGCCTTCCGCCCTTTCGGCAAAATATAAAGAGACGGTGCGCTGTGACGCCCTCCGTCCCGTACAAAAGCCGCATTGTAGCACTTTTCCGAAAAAAGTCAAACGATATTTTGCGCTGCCTCTCTTCCGGCAGCAAATTTTTCGGACCGACCATCCTGCCTCCCGGCACTTGCATTTTTACCAATTTATATTTCCGAAGCCATGCTGTATCTGAACCGCATGGGCAGCGGGTTCCGTCTGAAGTAGGAGGACTGTCACCTTCGAAATATCCGGACCACCGGCTACGGCACCAGTCTGATGCGGGACTCCCTGCGAACCCACAGGATATATCTTCCCGCGAAGAGCAGATATACCGCGCAGCCTATGTGCAGCGGCAGAAATACCGCGCATGCCATAAAAACGGCGGAAACAAGCAGTTCCTCTGCGATGCTCCTCTTCAGCGACAGATGCAGGATCTTCGCCACCTCCATCTCCGACCAGACACTGCGGAGCATGATGCTGAGCGTGGTGCAGAGCAGCAGCAGCTTCACGCTGCCGAATCCGTAGGCACTGAGCAGGAACAGCGCCAGCCCGGCCCCCAGCGAGATCAGATTGACCTGAAACATCTTTTTCTGCTGCATATAGGCCTTGAAATAATTGTTGGTCAGCATGGTCACCTTGGAGGTGAAAAGCATGCTGGGCAGCAGCAGCCCCAGATACAGCAGACTTTCCCGATAGTTCGGAAGCCACAGTTCCAAGATCCGGCATCCGGGGAAATACAGTATCATACAGCCCGCTAAAACTGCGGAAAGCCCGCTGCGAACCTTTCCGTACATACCCGGCAGCTCCGCCCGGTCCATTCGCTTGATTGCAGGGAACAGGACTACGCCGACAGCCGTCACAAAGGACAGAAACAGGTTGGACACACTGAAGGCAAAGGAGACCTTGCCGAAAACCAGCTCATGGAAACGCCAGTCCGTGACCATCCTGGCCCCGCCGAAAAGCAGCGAGTAGGAAAGATTTGCGGCCATCAGCAGGATACCGTCCGCAATATTCTCCCTGCATTCCCGCAGGCACTCCCGCAAAGGCAGCAGCTTTCCGAAAAACAGCTTCCGGTTGCCCGGCAGGAACACCAGCAGGGCAAATACATCCGCCAGCAGGTCCGCGGCCGCAAAAGCCTCGAAACGGTCCGTCTTCAAAAGCAGCAGCGTGACCAGCGCCGCCCCGAAAAACAGCCTCCCGACCACGATAAAGGCCGCATATTGATTGATCCGGTTCGTGATCTGGTAGGTATATGAAGCGTAAGTGAAAATATTTTTGGTCACGATGCCGACCGCGACCAGCAGGAAAATATGCCTGCCCGGGCCTTCCGCCGCCAGCAGTACCGCGGCCGCCGCGGCGATCGCAAAAAAGCCCGTAACGCAAAGCATCGCCGCAAGCTGACTGCGCAGACGGGGCTTATCCAGCTGCTCGTAATCGTATGCGCCGTAGCGCAGCAGCAGTCCGTCCAGCAGTCCGAAATGCAATACCCCGACATAGCTGACATACAGAACATAGCTCTGCCAGTAGGCATATTGATATTCGTCAATGAATTTCGGCACGACCATGCCGGCGATCAGGCTCACCAGCAATGTCAGCGCCTGCGCACCCATGGATATCAGCACATTTTTTTTCATGCCGCCTGTCCCGGATTGTTTCATTCGATCTGCTTCCTCCTGCTCCAAAAAGCGAACCGGCAGTCCGTGCCGCCGGTTCACCTGAAAAGCCTTATACTTCCTGCTCCGGATTCTCCCCTTCGATGGGCTTATCGGTATTGTCTTCCTTCACCTTGGCAAAGCCTGCGACCGTCACCGATTCCTCCATGTTGATGAGCTTCACGCCGGAGGTAATGCGTCCCAGAACGGAAATACTGTCTACCGGAACGCGGATCAGGATGCCGCCCGTATTGATGATCAGGATCTCCTGACCGTCCTTCACTGCCAGTGCGCCTACAACGTCTCCTGTCCGGCTGTTGATCTTGTAGCACTTGACGCCCTTGCCGCCGCGGTACTGAGGCGTAAATTCCTCAAGCAGCGTACGCTTGCCCAGACCCAGTTCGGAAATGATCAGGACCTTTTCGTCCTTATCGTCCGGGAGCATGGATACGACCTCATCGCCGCCTTCCAGCTTCATACCGATCACGCCCATGGACACACGGCCGGTGGTGCGGACATCGCTCTCCGGGAAGCGGATGCACATGCCCTTTTTCGTGATCAGCAGGATATCGCGGTTGCCGTCCGTAGCCTTGACCTGGATCAGCCGGTCGTCTTCCTTCAGATTGATGGCTGCCAGACCGTTCTTGCGGACGTTCTGATATTCCTCGATCAGTGTCTTCTTTACGATACCGCTCTTCGTCGCCATCATAAAGAATTTTCTGTCGCTGTCGTAGTTCCGGAGCGGGATCACCGTGGTGATCTTCTCGTCCGGCGCCAGCTGTATCAGGTTCACGATCGCCACACCTCGGCTGCCGCGCCCTGCTTCGGGGACTTCGTAGGCCTTCAGACGGTAAACCTTGCCGAAGTTCGTAAAGAACAGCAGGAAATGGTGCGTCGTGGTCATGAACAGCTCTGTGATGAAATCATCCTCCAGTGTGGACATGCCCTTGATGCCTCTGCCGCCGCGGTTCTGGCTGCGGAAGTTCATGGGACTCATACGCTTGATATATCCCAGATTGGTCATGGCAATGACGACCGGCTCCTCACGGATGGTATCTTCGTCGGTCAGCTCATCCCGGTCGCGGCCGATGCGCGTGCGGCGGTCATCGCCGAACTTTTCTACGGTAATCAGCAATTCTTCCCTGATGACACCGAGCAGTTTCTTTTCGTCTGCCAAAATCGCTTTCAACTCCTCGATCCGTTCACGGAGCTCCTGATATTCGGCCTCCAGCTTTTCACGCTCCAGTCCGGTCAGCGCACGGATACGCATATCCACGATGGCCTGTGCCTGCACGTCCGAAAGCCCGAAACGAACGATCAGCCCGTCCTTGGCCAGCTGCACCGTGCGTGCGCTGCGGACGATCCTGATCACCTCATCGATATTATCCAGGGCGATCAGCAGGCCTTCGATGATATGCGCGCGCTCCTCCGCCTTATTCAGGTCATAACGGGTGCGGCGCGTGACCACTTCCTTCTGATGCTCAAGATAATAATACAGTATATCGTGAAGATTCAGGATCTTCGGTTCGCCGCCTACCAGCGCCAGCATGGTCACACCGAAGGTGGTAAGAAGGTCCGTATGCTTGTAGATCTGATTTAATACCAGGTTCGGATTCACGTCGCGGCGCAGTTCGACGCACAGACGGATACCGTCCTTATTCGTTTCGTTGCGCAGATCCGTGATCCCGTCGATTTTCTTCTCCTTATGCAGATCGGCGATCTCTTTGATGACCTTTTCGGGGCTCACACCGTAGGGCGGCTCCGTAAATACGATGCGGTTCTTGCCGCCGGCCATCGGTTCGATGTCGGACACTGCCTGGATACGGATCTTGCCCTTGCCGGTACGGTAGGCTTCCTCGATCCCGCTGCGGCCGAGTATCACGGCGCCGGTCGGGAAATCCGGACCCTGAATGATCTCCATCAATTCATCGATATCGGTATCCCGGTCTTCCAGCACCCGGTTGTCGATCATTTTCACGACGCCCTGGATGGTCTCCCGCAGGTTATGCGGCGGGATGTTGGTGGCCATACCGACCGCAATGCCCGTACCGCCGTTCACCAGCAGATTCGGGAAGCGTGCAGGCAGGACTTCCGGTTCTTTTTCGGAATCGTCGAAGTTGGGAATGAAATTGACCGTGTCCTTATTCAGGTCCGCCGTCATTTCCATGGAGATCTTGGACAGTCTGGCCTCGGTATAACGCATGGCAGCCGCACCGTCGCCGTCGATGGAACCGAAATTGCCGTGTCCGTCCACGAGCGGGCAGCGCATGGACCAATCCTGCGCCATATTGACCAAAGCGCCGTAGATGGAGCTGTCGCCGTGGGGATGATATTTACCCATGGTATCGCCGACGATACGGGCACATTTACGGTGAGGCTTGTCCGGACCGTTATTCAGTTCGATCATGGAGTAGAGAACCCGGCGCTGCACCGGCTTCAGGCCGTCGCGCACATCCGGAAGGGCTCTGGATACGATAACGCTCATCGCGTAATCGATATAGAAGCTCTCCATGGTTTTTTTCAGGTCTACCTCATGGATTTTATCGTAATCAAACATTGTTTCCTTATCAAATTCCTGATCCATTCCGCTTCCCCTTATACATCCAGATTACGGACAAATTTCGCATTTGCCTCGATGAATTCCCGCCGCGGCTCCACACTGTCGCCCATCAGGATATTGAAGGTAAGATCTACCTCCGAGGCATTCTCCTCGTCGATGCCCACACGCCGCAGTACACGGTTCTCCGGGTCCATGGTGGTTTCCCACAGCTGGGAGGCGTCCATTTCTCCCAGACCCTTGTAGCGCTGTACTTTATTGTTTCCGTCGCGGCCGATGTCCGAAAGTATCTTGTTCAGTTCTTCGTCGCTGTACGCGTACCAGACCTTCTTGTTCTTTTCGATCTTATAGAGAGGCGGCTGCGCCAAATATACATGCCCGCTGCGGATCAGCTCCGGCATGAACCGGTACAGGAAGGTGAGCATCAGAGTACTGATATGCGCGCCGTCCACATCGGCATCCGTCATAATGATGATCTTGTCGTAGCGCAGCTTGGAGAGGTCGAATTCCTCCAGGATGCCCGTGCCGAATACATTGATCATCGTCTTGATCTCCTGGTTGGCGTAGATCTTGTCCTCGCGGGCCTTTTCCACGTTCAGGATCTTGCCGCGCAGAGGCAGGATCGCCTGTGTTTCGCGCTTTCTGGCATTTTTGGCCGAACCGCCGGCGGAATCGCCCTCGACGATGAAGATCTCACATTCCGCGGGATTCTTGCTGGAGCAGTCTGCCAGCTTATCGGACAGGGCAAAGCTGTCCAGAGCCGACTTGCGGCGGGTGGTCTCCTTTGCGCGTCTGGCTGCCTCACGTGCCTTCTTTTCCAAAATGGCCTTTTCGCACACGACCTTGCCGATGGCCGGGTTCTGTTCCAGAAAATAGACCAGCTGCTCGCCCACCACACCGTCTACCGCGGAACGGGCTTCGGAATTGCCCAGCTTCTGCTTGGTCTGGCCCTCAAACTGCGGATCCTCGATCTTTACGGAAATAATAGAGGTCAGGCCGACACGGAAATCCTCGCCGGTCAGATTCTCATCACTGTCCTTCAAAAATTTCATCTTGCGGGCATAGTCGTTGAAACACTTGGTCAAAGCGTTCTTAAAGCCCGTCAGATGCATGCCGCCTTCCGGCGTGATGATATTGTTCACGAAGCTGTAGCAGCTTTCATTGTAAGAATCGTTATGCTGGAAAGCGACCTCCACATATACGCCCTGACGGGTGCCTTCACAGTAAACGACCTTATCGTACAAAGCCGCCTTGCCTTTGTTCAGATAGGTGACAAATTCCTTGATACCGCCCTCGTAATGGAAATTCTTTTCCTTTTCCTGCCCATCGCGCTTATCCCGCAGCGTGATGGAAAGGTCCTTGGTCAAAAAGGCCGTTTCGCGCAGTCTGGTCTTCAGCGTATCGAAATCATATACCGTTTCTTCAAAGATCAGGGGGTCCGGCTTAAAGGTCACGCGGGTACCGCTCTTTTCGGGCTCACAGCTCCCGCAGACCGCTAATTTGGATACGGCCTTGCCGCGTTCATAGCGCTGTTTGTAGACACCGCCTTCGTGACTGATCTCCACCTCCAGCCATTCGGACAAAGCATTTACTACGGATGCGCCGACACCGTGCAGTCCGCCGGATACTTTGTAACCCCCGCCGCCGAATTTACCGCCTGCGTGCAGCACGGTAAAAACGACTTCTACGGCCGGTATGCCCGCCTTGGGATGGATTCCGATGGGGATGCCGCGGCCATCATCCGTGACCGTAATGGAATTGTCACCGTTGATCTCTACGACGATATTCTTGCAGAAACCGGCTAAAGCCTCGTCCACGGAGTTGTCTACGATCTCATACACAAGATGATGCAGACCTCTGAGGGAGGTGGTGCCGATATACATGCCCGGACGCTTCCGGACTGCTTCCAGTCCTTCCAGAATTTGTATTTGGTCCGCTCCGTATTCGGTATTGACTGCTTCCTTCTGCTCTGCTTCACTCATTCCGTATTACACCTCTTTCATTTTTCCTTCCGTTACACAGTAACGTCTGCCTGCCTGCAGGCAGTTCGTTACGAAATCGTCCAGCCCGGTACAGGTCAGGAAGGTCTGCACCCGATCCAGGCTCATCAGCAGGACCTCCTGCCGGTTCGCATCCAGCTCCGACAGAACATCGTCCAGCAGCAGGATCGGTGTATCCTTCAGCCGCTGCTTCACCAGCTCGATTTCCGCCAGCTTCAGTGACAGAGCAGCCGTGCGCTGCTGTCCCTGCGAACCGAAACGCTTTACATCCCGGCCGCCGATATAAAATTCCATTTCATCCCGGTGCGGACCGACGCTCGTGATGCATTGATGCCGGTCGATATCACCTGCCAGAAACAGCTTTTCCGCAAAATGTTCCGCATCGGACGAAGGCGCATATGTCACCCTCAGTTCCTCGCGGCCTCCGGACAGTCTGTAATGCAGCGGCGCAACGATCTCCAGCAGATTTTCCGTAAAGCTCTGCCTTTCACGGATCACCTCCGCGCCGTAGTGTACCAGCTGACTGTCCCAGATCTCCAGCAGAGCCTCATCTCCCCTGCCGGACGCGAGCGTTTTCAGCAGCTCGCCCCTCTGCAGGAGCGCTTTATTGTAATTGATCAATGCTGCCGTATACAGCGGGCTCAGCTGGCATAATTCACTGTCCAGAAAACGCCGCCGCTCCAGCGGACTGTTCTTGATGATCTTCAGATCCTCCGGCGAAAAGAAGACCGCATGCAGCCTTCCCAACAGCTCGGAAGCTTTCCGGATGGGGATCCCGTCCAGCGCGATGCCCCTGTTTTTATCTTTGCGCAGGTGCAGATCGATCTTCCCGGCGGTACCGCCCTTTTCCATCACCAGACGGATATGAGCCTCCTGCTCGCCGAAGCGGATCACGTCCCGGTCTTTTGCGCCGCGGTGCGAATGGGAAGCGGCACATTGATATATCGCTTCCAGTACATTCGTTTTTCCCTGGGCATTGTCACCGAAGATCAGGTTGATGCCGGCATCCGGCTCCATATGCAGCTGTTCATAATTCCGATAATTCAGGAGATCCAGCGAATTGACTTTCATGAAACCTTTATGCTCTTTCCCCGGAAGCTGATCTCGTCACCGGGCACGCATTTGCGTCCGCGGCGCAGGTCCGTTTCCCCGTTTACCTTTACCTCTCCGGCCAGGATATATTCCTTCGCTTCCACGCCGGAATCCGCGAGCCCCGCGAGCTTCATCAGCTGGCCGAGCTTGATATACTCATCTTTGATATGAATATCCATTTTCCGCCCCCTGTCAGCGAACGAAATTGATCGGCAGGATCAGGTAAATATACGTAGATGCCTCGTCGCGGATAAAGCCCGGTGCTCTGGAATTTGAAAGATACAAGGACACTTCCTCGTCGCCGATCACCTTCAGCGCATCCATCAGGAAGCGGGGGTTGAAGCCGATCATCTGATCTTTGCCTTCCTTGGCGGGGAACAGCTGCTCGCGCATATTGCCGATCACGGAGTTCATGGTCAGCTCGACACATTCATCCTTCACATCCAGCACCAGCGGCTTCTTGTCGCTCTCTCTGACAAGCAGCAGGGAGCGGTCGATGCAGTCCATGAATTCCTTACGCTTGAAAGTGACCTTTGTTTCATAATTGTAGGAAATCATCTGATTGATACGGAAATATTCGCCTTCGATCAGACGGCTCATGACCATCGTATCTTCAAAGCGGAACATGATATAGTTCCGGCTCAGGAAGATCTCTACCTGCTTGTCCAATTCTCCCGTCAGGATGCGGCTGATATCGTTAAGGGTCTTTCCGGGAACGATTACTGCCTGATTCGGATATGTATCCGTGAGTTCACAGTTCCGAACGGCGATCCGGTGGCCGTCCAGAGCAGCCACACGCAGGCGGTTTTCGGAAATTTCGAAGTACTCGCCGGTCATCATTTTGTTGCTCTCGTTGGAAGCCAGTGAAAAGATCGTCTGGTTGATGATCTCACGCAGCGTGAATTGAGAAATGATAATGGGTCTGCCCAGCTCCATGGAGGGCGTATCCACATATTCGCGGGTATCTTTGCCGATGATCTGGAACTTCGCATTGCCGGAAGTGATAGTGACCTGGATGCCGTCTTCAGAGGTCAGATCGATCTCATCTTCTGGAAGCTTGCGGATGATTTCGGAAAAAAGTTTGGCATCCAGCGCCAGGGAACCGTCGTCGCCGGAAGCATATCTTACCTTGGTGCGGATCACCATTTCCATATCATTGGCGGTCAGGGTTATTTCGCCGTTTTCCGAACGGAGCAGGAAGCATTCCAGGATCGGCAGAGAGGTTTTGGCGGGGATAGCCTTCATGGCAATGTTCATGGCTTCTGCCAGGCCGGTTTTTGACAGTGAAAGATGAAACATGGCAAACTCCTTTTCCGTGTATGTATAATAGATTTTCAGTAGTAGTATCAGTAGTGCGTGTGGATTGGTGGATAAGTGATTTTTGCCTGCAGCTGCAAGGATTTCCGACTGTATAACTCTTTGGCGGTATTTGGAAAAGAGGGGGAAAACCCGGGGCATTTCCATATGCCTGCGCCCGCACCGCGCGGAAGCGGAAAGCTTTGTCCGCGGCGAAATGAATCATCCACAGGCTGCCAACAGCTTATGCAAGGACTTCTGCACAAAATGTGGAAAGTCAGCTGATGCGGATCTTTTTTCTGAGAACATCTACTGTACTTAAAATGTTCTTGTCGTTCTTCATCAGATCTTCTACTTTGCGGACGCTGTAGATGACGGTGGAGTGGTCCATATTCAGATATCTTGCGACCACCGTGCCGGAAAAGTGTGCTTCTTTGGTGAGATACATGAAGACCTGACGGGGGATGACTACGTTCTGGACGCGCCTTTCGGAGAAGAAATCGTCCTGTGTGATCCCGAAGTGCTCGCATACGACGCCTACGATATAAGGAAGGGATATTTCCTGTTCCTGCTGCGGCGTGATGGTATCCTGCAGCGCGATCTTGGCGGATTCCAGCGTCAGCGGCTTATTGGACAGCTTGGAAATGGCAACGATCTTAGTGAGTGCGCCTTCCAGTTCCCGGATATTGGATTTGATATTGGTAGCGATATAATTGATGATCTCGTTATCGATATGATATCCTTCGATCTCTTCCTTCTTGCGGAGAATAGCCATCCGGGTCTCGTAATCCGGCAGACTGATATCTACGGTCAGGCCGCTCAAAAAGCGGGAACGGATCCTTTCTTCCAGATTATCGATCTCCTTGGGAGGTCTGTCGCAGGTGAAAATGATCTGCTTCTTGTTTTCGTACAGCGCATTGAAGGTGTGGAAGATCTCTTCCTGCGTACCGCGCTTGCTGGCGATGAACTGAACGTCGTCGATGATCAGCACATCGTTATTGCGGTATTTTTCGCGGAATTCTTCGGTTGCCTTGCGTGCGGTCGTCTGCTGCGAAATGGCGTAGATCAGTTCATTCATGAATTTTTCCGCGGTGATATACAAAACCTTGCAGGACGGGTTTTCGCGGAGAATGAAATGTGCGATGGACTGGATCAGATGTGTCTTGCCGAGCCCGGAACCTCCGTAGATGAAGAGGGGGTTGTAGACCTCTGCGGGGGATTCCGCCACCGCCAGCGCCGCAGCGTGTGCAAATTTGTTGTTATTGCCGACAACGAAGGACTCAAAGGTGTAGCGCGGATTCAGATTGGTCTGATAAACGGGGGTCTCCTTGACGATTTCGTTCCGGCGAGGAGTTTTATCGACGATGAGGCTTGCCGAAAAGGCGAGCTTGCAGCTGAGGCCGGTAATATCCTCGATGATGTACTCCAGATCGGTTCCGTAGCGCTTTTCAATAAAGGAGATGCGGGCATTGTCGCCGGGATAATACAGAGTCAGGATCCCTTTTTCCAGCGCAAGAGGCTTAAGAGGTTTCAGCCAGGTTCGGTAGGAAACATCTGTCATTTCCTTCTTGTCCCGGTACGTCTCCAAAATCTGATTCCATTTGGATGTGATCTGTTCCAGCAAGGCTAACCTCTTTCCGCCGTTTTCGGCATAAAATATCAAGGTATAGTATACATCAAAAATCAGATTTTTACAAGGAAAACCGCATGGAAAGAGTGCTTCTTTCCATGTTTTTTCCTTATATATATGGGACCCCGCGGCAGAAATATGTATCCCGGGGCGGTCCGCGGACTGCGTCCGAAAAAAAAAGAAAAACTATATCTTGTGTGTGGATTGTGAGTAAGCTGTTTTGTGGAAAAGTGAGTTTTTTTCAATTTTGCTATACTGCAATTCCGAAAATATGCAGTCTGCAGCGGAGTGATTGCGGGATATAAATGCTTTATCCACAGGCTGTCTGTGAAAAGTGTGGATAATTTTCTGCGGGTATTTCCGCATAATTTGAACTTTTCACAAAGTTATCCACATTTTCCACCGATATGACGGCATGTACTTGTGAAAAACACAGCATAATGCGTGTGAATAAAACCCGTTTGTGATTATTCTGCATTTTCGGATTCGTGACATCTTTTTTGCGCCGTATTTGTGGATAACTCTGTGGATAGTGTGAATAACCACACTATATATTGCGTCGGCATTCAAAATGACGGCCGATGCGGCCCGGTCCGGACACAAAACTTCTTAAAAAATAACTTGACGCTTTACTTTCTCTTACATATAATAATAGGGCTTTTCAGAAGGTCAGGAAAGGAGGTATACGTTCATGAAGATGACATTCCAGCCTAAGAAGAGAGATAAGAAGGTTCACGGCTTCCGTGCCCGTATGGCCAGCGCCGGCGGAAGAAAGGTTCTTGCAGCCCGCAGAGCCAAGGGCAGAAAGGTAATCGCTTAAGGCAATATTTGTCTTACAGCCTGTCTGCATTATGGAAAAACTTCAATCTCTGAAGAAAAACGATGATTTCGGTCGGGTCTACCGGCAGGGCAGATCTTACGGGAACAAGCTTCTCGTCATGTATATTTTGGTTCAGGACCGGGATCATGAGGGCCGATTGGGAATATCGGTCAGCAAGAAGGTCGGAAACAGTGTCGTCAGGCACAGGGTCCGCCGTCTTGTAAAGGAAAGCTTCCGCCTACATTTATCGGAATGGGACAGCACGGCAGACATTGTCGTGGTGGCCCGCAGGGAAGCAAAGGATAAGTGCTTTTCCGATATCGAAAAAGCACTGCTTTCACTGGGAACCAGGTCGGGCGTACTCAAACAGCCCCGTGAGATCTTATGAAAAAGCTGCTCATTTGTTTGATCCGCCTGTATCAGAAATATTTGTCACCTCTCAAAAAAAGACCTACCTGTAAATACATTCCCACCTGCTCGCAGTATGCCCTTGAGGCAATCGAAAAGCACGGAGCAGTGAAGGGGTGTCTTTTGGCGTTTTGGAGAGTCCTGAGATGTAATCCGTTTTCAAGCGGCGGGGTAGACCCGGTTCCTCCCGTGAAAGAAAAAAATAAGATCCATTATGGGAGAAGTATATGAATCCTTTATTCTCGACCGCAGCTGTCGGTATGCTGACTGCGGCTGCAGAAAACGCGGGCAAATTCTTTTATGAAGACTGGATCATTATCAAGCAGCTGATCTGGCTCTTCGGCAAATTCATGAGCGGCATCATGTTCGTCCTGGATAAGATGAACATTTACAGCATTACGCTGGTGCTGATCATCTTTACCGTAGTCACGAAAATGATCCTTCTTCCGTTGACTATCAAGCAGCAAAAGGTCTCCAAGCTGAATGCTTACATCACCCCGGAACTGCAGGCTATCCAGAAGAAATACAGAGGAAAGACGGACCAGGTGTCTCAGCAGAAAATGCTGAACGAACAGCGCGCCGTACAGGAAAAATACGGTGTGTCCATGTCTTCCGGCTGTCTTCCGACGCTGATCCAGTTCCCGATCCTGTTTGCTTTATATCCCGTGGTATATCACATGGATCTCTACGTGGATTATCTGAGCAAGCTGAAGGAAACTCTTTCGCCCGAAAAATATGCCGGCATGTTCAGCCTGTTCGGCATTGACCTGAATGTTGCTTCCGGTTTCAAATTTACGCCCGCTTTGATCATCCCGGTCCTGGTCGCCGTCAGCCAGTACGTTTCCACGGCTGTTTTGACCAAGGGACAGTCGACTCCCGACTCGGATGAAAATCCCATGGCTGCATCCATGAAGGGAATGAATTATATCATGCCCATCATGCTCGGTATTTTCGCGGTAAATCTGCCGGCTTTCCTCGGCATTTACTGGATCGTCCAGTCTCTAGTGATGGCGGCTCAGACGCTATTCATCAACAAGCATCTGGCTAAGATCCCTGCGGAGCAGCTGATCCAGGAAAACATTGAAAAAGCAAACAAAAAGCGTGCCAAGAAGGGGCAGCCTCCTTTAGGCGACAAGGCTACGATTTCCACAAAGAATATCGTGGAAAAGAAAGCCGAAGCGGAAAATGTCGGCCTTTCCGAAGAGGAAAAGAAGGAAAAGCTTCGCCAGGCGGAGGAGTATTACAGGAACTGCAGTGCGAATCCGGGCTCTTTGGCGGCAAAAGCCAATATGGTAAGAGATTTTAACGAACGCAACAAGAAATAACACAGCCGGTTCTTTTCATGCGGCTGAGAAGGAAAAATATGGATTTCAAGAATTATTCTGCCAAAAACGTAGATGATGCGGTGGCAGCTGCACTGGCGGATCTGAAGATCTCCGCCGATAAGTTGGAATATGAAGTGATCGACAAGGGGTCCACCGGTATTCTCTGCATCGGTGCCCGTCCGGCACATATCCGTGCCCGCAGGGCATTTTCCCTGGACGGCGCAGCGGAGGAATTCCTGCAGGATGTTTTCAAGACCATGGATATCGATGTCAATCTGGTCACCGAATTCAATGAAGAGGAAAGAACCATCAGCATCGACCTGCAGGGCGACGATATGGGCATCCTGATCGGCAAGCGCGGTCAGACCCTGGATTCTCTTCAATATCTTACCAGCCTTGTCGTGAACAAGCACACGGAAGAATATGTCCGCATCAAGCTGGACACCGAAAATTACCGTGAAAGAAGAACGGAAACGCTGGAACATCTGGCCAGGAACATTGCTTCCAAGGTCAAAAGGACCAGACATGCGGTGGCTTTGGAGCCGATGAACCCTTATGAGCGCCGTATCATTCATGCCTGCTTGCAGAATGACCGTTTTGTTGTGACTGCCAGCGAAGGTGAGGATCCTTACCGTCACGTAGTGATTTCCCCCCGCCGTATGGGCCGGGGCGGCAAGGAAAGTCCTAAGGAAGATTGATTCGTGAGCGGTTCTGCTGGGCAGAGCCGCTTTTCTCTTGAAAGCGAAGGAAAATCGCATGGAAAAAGCAGCAGCAGCAATCATTACGGGCATGATCCCCAGCGGAGTCGGGATCATCCGTGTCAGCGGGGAAAATGCCGGCAGCATCTGCGACCGGGCGGTGCGCATCCGTCCGGCGTCTCTTCTGCTTGCCCGTCCGCGGCTCATGTATCACGGCTACGCGGTGCAGCCCGGAACGGCTCCTTCGTCGGAATGTTTTCCTCCGGCTTCCGAGGCGATCCTGGATGAGTGCCTTGCGGTCTATATGCCGGCTCCTCACAGCTATACCGGCGAGGATACCGTGGAAATCCAATGTCACGGCGGCCCTTACCTTCTGCAGAAGGTTTTGGAGGCGGTCCTGCGGGCCGGTGCCGTGCCTGCCGAGCCCGGGGAGTTCACCAAACGTGCATTTCTGAACGGGCGGCTGGATCTTTCTCAGGCGGAAGCCGTTATGGGGCTGATCTCCTCCGAAACGGAATATGCACGCAGTGCTTCCGTGCGCTTGCTGCAGGGAGACGGGTCTTCCGTGATCCGGGATATCCGCGCCCGCCTGCTGGAAGAGACCGCACATATCGAAGCGGCGCTGGATGACCCGGAACATCTGAGTCTGGACGGCTTTGCCGAAGCGCTGCAGGAGAAGCTGCAGGCGATCCTGGCGCAGCTGGAGCGGGGGATCCGCCTGTGCGATACAGGCAGGCTGTTTTCCGACGGGATCCCTACGGCCATCATCGGGCGGCCCAATGTCGGCAAATCTTCCCTTATGAATGCCCTTCTGCGGGAAGACAGGGCTATTGTGACCTGTGTGCCGGGGACGACACGTGACATCTTGGAAGAAAAATTGAGGCTCGGGGACCTGCTGCTGCAGCTTTCCGATACGGCCGGTATCCGTCAGGCGGCAGATGAGGTCGAAAAGATCGGTGTGGAGCGTGCCCGCAGAAAGGCGGAGGAAGCGCAGCTGATCTTATATGTGCTGGATTGCTCCCTGCCCCTGCAGGAAGAAGATATTTCCCTGCTTGAGCGCTTCCGGGACCGGAAAGTGCTCCTGCTTTTGAACAAATCCGATCTGAACGGCCTTCTGAATGCAAAAACACTCGAACAGATGTTCGCATTTCCGGTTCTGGAGCTTTCCGCGAAGACCGGAGAAGGCATCGACAGGCTGGAAGAGGCGATCAGGCAGCTGTTCTTCCGTGACGAACTGAGGCCGGAGGATCATATCATTTCCGGTGTGCGTCAGAAGGAACGGATGCTTGCCGCAGCCGAGGCGGTCCGCCGCGTGCTGGAGAGCATTTCCCTCGGGCTTCCGGAGGATTTCTTCACGGTAGATCTGATGGAGGCCTACCGCGAGCTGGGCTTCATTCTGGGAGAAGAAGTCAGCGAAGACCTTGTGAATGAGATATTCAACAAATTCTGTATGGGCAAATGATGAGGTGAAATCATGCTTCAGGATGATCATGTACTGAGACGCACGGAATGCGATGTGGCGGTGGTCGGTGCCGGTCATGCCGGCTGTGAGGCCGCGCTGGCCTGTGCCCGGCTGGGCCTTCGTACGGTTATTTTTACCGTCAGTGTGGATAGTATTGCGCTGATGCCCTGCAATCCGAATGTCGGCGGCAGCTCGAAGGGACATCTGGTCCGGGAACTGGACGCTTTGGGCGGAGAAATGGGCAAAAATATCGACAAAGCCTTTATCCAGTCGCGGATGCTGAACGAATCGAAGGGTTCGGCGGTGCATTCGCTGCGTGCGCAGGCAGATAAACAGCTCTATACGCGGAAAATGCGCGAAACCCTTGAAAATACGCCGAATTTGTATATCAAACAGGCTGAGGTCGCCGAGATCGTGGTTGAAAATAAGCAGGTGACCGGCGTTCGTACCGTCAGCGGGTGGACCTACGCCTGCCGCGCGGCGATCCTCTGCACAGGCACCTACCTGAATTCCCGCTGCGTGTACGGAGAAGTCAGCGATCCGACCGGCCCCAACGGGCTCAAGGCCGCGACGCATCTGTCCGATTCGCTGCGTGCGCTCGGAATCGAGCTTCTGCGCTTCAAAACGGGGACGCCTGCCAGGATCGACGGGCGCACCGTTGATTTTTCCAAAATGGAAGAACAGAAGGGCGACGAACATCTGCAGCCCTTCTCCTTTACCAATACGCCGGAGGAGCTGGCCCGTCCGCAGGTATCGTGCTGGCTGACCTATACGAATGAAAAGACGCACGAGATCATCCGCAGCAATATCGACCGGTCTCCTCTTTTTTCCGGTGCGATCCGCGGCACGGGGCCCCGTTACTGCCCTTCTATTGAAGATAAAGTCGTAAAATTCCCCGATAAGCCGCGTCATCAGCTCTTTATCGAACCGGAGGGGCTCTATACCCGCGAGCTGTATATCTCCGGCATGTCTTCTTCCCTTCCGGAAGATGTTCAGCACGCGATGATCCATACGGTTGCCGGGCTGGAAAATGCGGAAATCGTCCGCAATGCCTACGCGATCATGTATGACTGCCTGAATCCCATGCAGCTGAAGAACACGCTTGAGCTGAAATCCATCCGCGGTCTGTTTTCCGCGGGGCAGTCCAACGGCAGTTCCGGCTATGAGGAGGCCGCCGCGCAGGGGCTGATCGCCGGCATCAATGCCGCAATGGAGCTTTTGGGGCGCGAGCCTCTGGTGCTCGACCGTTCGCAGGCATATATCGGCGTTTTGATCGACGACCTTGTGACGAAGGAAAATACGGAGCCTTACCGGATGATGACCTCGCGCGCGGAATACCGGCTCTTGCTGCGGCAGGATAATGCCGATCTGCGGCTGACACCCTTCGGATACCGCGTGGGGCTCATTTCTCAGGAGCGGTATGATGCATTCTGCCGCAAACGTGAGCAGATCGAGCAGGAAATCGAGCGCGTGAGTCATGTTTTTATCGGAAATACGCCTTCCGTGCAGGCTTTATTGGAGCAATATGGCTCTACTCCCCTGAAATCCGGTATCTCCCTGACGGAACTCATCAAGCGTCCGGAACTGAACTATGATGTCCTGGCTCCGATCGATCCGGAGCGTCCGGCTCTTTCCGCCGAAGTGTGTGAGCAGGTCAGTATTTCCTTGAAATATGAAGGATATATCAAGCGTCAGGAGATCCAGGTCGCTCATTTTAAGAAGCTTGAACAGAAACATATCCCCGAAGATATCGACTATTCGTCCGTGGGCAGCCTGCGGATCGAAGCTGTGCAGAAGCTTTCCCGCTTCCGCCCTTCCTCGATCGGCCAGGCATCCCGTATCGCAGGGGTCTCTCCGGCGGATGTATCCGTTCTGCTGGTCTATCTGGAACAGCTGAGCCGGAAACATTGAGCTTTTTAACGTGATTTTGATGATATTCCAGCCCTGCAGCACATGCGGGGCTGTTTTTGTTTCGCGTGAAACCTTGTGCTATGAAGAAAGGGCAGATTTATGTTTCACGTGAAACCTTTTGTGTTTTGTTCCGAGCCGTATGCTTTAAGTGGCTTTTTTGATGTAGTCTGCGGGGCATGTTTCACGTGAAACATGCCCCCCATTCGCCCCGGATTCGGGGTGTTTCTGCGGGCAAAGTTCGCCAGATTCCCTGAAAACCCCGTTCGGTGATGTTTCACGTGAAACAATTTGCCTCCGAAACGGCAGAAATATGCGGAAACGGGCAAGAATGGATTGAAGAAAATGGCTCTTTCTGATAAAATAACGGTCCGGAGGATGATGAAATGACAAAAGAGACCTCTATTGCGGCTGCGTTTGAAAAGCTGGGACTTGCCCTGACGGATGTACAGATCGGGCAGTTCCTGCGCTATGCGGAGCTGCTGCAGGAATGGAACAAGGTGATGAACCTGACGGCCATTACGGAATTTGATGAGATCGTATCCAAGCATTTCGCAGACAGCTGCGCCGTCTTGCTGTTTCCGGAGCGTGCGAAGCTCCTGCGCAGGGAAAATATGATCGACGTCGGCACCGGTGCCGGTTTTCCCGGGATACCCCTTAAGATCGTATTTCCGGAGCTGCGGCTGACGCTTTTGGATTCTTTGCAGAAACGTATTCGTTTTTTGGAGACGGTTACGGCGGAATTGGGCCTGAAAAATGTCTGCTGCGTGCATGCCAGAGCCGAGGAAGGCGCCCGTATGAAGCAGCACAGAGAGCAATACGGACTCTGCGTGTCCCGTGCGGTCGCCAATATGAGCGTCCTGGCGGAATATACCCTCCCGTATCTGCGTACCGGAGGGCTTCTGCTGGCATATAAGAGCGCGGAGATCGATGAAGAACTGACCGCTGCGGAAGGAGCCATCCGTCTGCTGGGCGGGGGCCGTCCGGAGGTGGAAAAATTCGTCCTCCCGGCGACCGATCTGCACCGCAGTCTGGTCGCGGTTCGCAAGATCCGGAAAACGCCGGCTGTGTATCCCCGGAAGGCCGGGACCGCAGCAAAAATACCTCTCGGAACGCAGAAATCCGGGACTGTTCCGAATCATCCGAATAAAGGAGAAGCACATTGAGCAGAGTTATTGCGGTAGCAAATCAAAAAGGCGGTGTGGGCAAAACCACGACGGTCATCAATCTTTCCGCCAGTTTGGCGGAAGAAGGAAAAAAAGTTCTGACGATCGACCTGGACCCGCAGGGCAATACCTCCAGCGGGCTCGGGCTCGATAAGGAAAACCTGTCTCATACGGTATATGAATTGATGATTGGCGGCTGTGATGTGCGTGAGAGCATTTTCGCATCCGTGATGGACGGTGTGGACGTGATTCCCTCTACCGTGGACCTGGCCGGTGCGGAGGTGGAACTGTTCGGAACGGAAAATAGCCAATTCATCCTGAAAGAGAAAATTCGTGACGTCATCGGGGAGTACGATTATGTTATTATAGATTGTCCCCCTTCCTTAAATATCCTGACCGTGAATGCCATGACGGCTTCCGATTCGGTCCTGGTCCCCATTCAATGCGAATATTACGCGCTGGAGGGGCTGAGCCAGTTGCTGTATACCATCAGCCTGATCCGGAAAAGCCTGAATCCGAAGCTCTGCGTGGAGGGCGTGGTATTTACCATGTTCGATTCCCGGACCAATCTTTCGCTGCAGGTCGTGGAAAATGTCAAGACCAACCTGAAAGAGAAGATCTTCCGGACGATCATCCCGCGCAATGTTCGCCTGGCGGAGGCTCCGAGCCACGGCCTGCCGATCAATTTGTACGATACCCGCTCTGCCGGGGCGGAAAGCTACCGCCAGCTGGCAAAAGAGGTCATTCAATACCGCGGATAAGCCGCAGGAAAGCTTTACGCAAAAAGACAGAACGGAAAGGACTTAGAGGAAAAATGCCGCAGAGAACAGCGCTTGGAAAGGGCATAGGGGCCCTGATTCCCTCCTTAGGACAGGAAAATGTGGATAAAAACAGTGAAATCGGTAAAATTGCAGGAAAGTTATCCACAATTTCTTCACCCGATGTGGAAAAAGAAGTGGATACTGCTGAAAAAGTCGTGGAAATCCCCCTTTCAAAGGTGGAACCCCGCCCGGGCCAGCCGCGTATGGTTTTTGATGAAAATGCCCTGCAGGAGCTGGCGGAATCCGTGCGGCAGCACGGGGTACTGCAGCCGATCCTGGTCACGGAGACCGGTGATCATTATGAGATCATTGCCGGAGAGCGCCGCTGGCGCGCTGCCAAGCTGGCCGGATTGAAGAAGATACCGGCAATCGTCCGCAGCTTTTCGCAGCAGAGCATTTCCGAGATCGCTCTGATCGAGAATCTGCAGCGTGAAGATCTGAACCCGATCGAAGAGGCTACGGCCTACCGTCAGCTGATCAAGCAGTTCGGAATGAAGCAGGAGGAATTGGCAGACCGGGTAGCTAAAAGCCGGACTGCGGTAACGAACCGCCTGCGTCTGCTGAAGCTGGAAGAACGGGTGCAGGCGATGGTCATGAACGGAGAGCTTTCGGAGGGGCACGCCAGGACCTTGCTCGGGCTGGAGGACCGGAAGCTGCAGTTCGAAGCCGCCGGGCGCGTCGTAAAGGAGCATCTCAGCGTGCGCGAGACGGAACGTCTGGTAAAACATCTGAATGAACCCCCGAAGGCTCCCGCAAAGGACTGGCCGGAGGAAGATAAGACCGTATATGATGATCTGGAGCAGAAGCTGCGCCGGAGCCTGGGGACCCGGGTAAACATCCGCCGCACGCAGAAGGATAAGGGGCAGATCGTTATCGATTACGGCTCCGTGGAGGAGTTCGAACGCCTGTTCGATATATTGAAGGGCTAAAAGGAGAATACGATGGATAGCAAGATATTTGAATCCACGGGGATCGATCCCGCGCTGTTTTTGATCGCCTTTTCCGTGCTTTGCCTGGCATTGCTGGCGGCGGTCATCCTTCTGTCGCTCCGCTGCCGCAAACTGATGCAGCGCTATGATATTTTCATGCGAGGGAAGGACGCGGATACGCTGGAGGACGTGATCGCCAGCCTGATGGACAAGGTAAATCAGCTGCAGACGCAGGATCTGGCCAACAAGGACGTCATTAAGGTCATTAATAAGAATTTGATGAATGCCTTCCAGAAGACCGGGCTTGTGAAATACAATGCGTTCGACGGGATGGGAGGCCAGACCAGCTTTGCGCTTGCGGTGCTCGATCTCAGCAATAACGGCTATTTGCTGAATGTCATTCACAGCCGCAATGCCTGTTATCTCTATATTAAAGAGATCACGGCCGGAAATTGCGAAAGTGCGCTCAGCACGGAGGAAAAGACCGCGCTGGATATCGCTGCGAAGAAAAAAGACCGGTTTTACGGAAAATAAAGCGCATCGAAGGGAGCCATGCAGAAATGGGTGTGAGCTATGTCGGATGGGGCGACGGGACCTCCAGAGAAGAATTGTTTGAAATGCTGAATTATACGTTCGGCCATAACGGAATAGACAAAAACTTCGAAACCATGTTTCCGGCCCTGTATAAAGAATCGCAGGAACCGGAAAAGCACAATCTGATCGTGCGTGAAAACGGCAAGCTGGTTGCTGCCGTGGGCGTATTTCCCCGGAAGATCCGGGTGGGAGAGGAAACTCTGGAAAGCTGGGGCATCGGCAATGTCGCGGTCCATCCGGCATACCGCGGCCGCGGCTATATGCAGCAGCTGATGAAGCTGGCTCTGGAAAAAATGCTGGAAGCGGGGATCGATATGTCCGATCTGGGCGGCCAGCGGCAGCGGTATCAGTATTTCGGCTACGAGATCGACTGCCCGCCGGTATATTTCCGGACGACGAAGAGGACCGTGAACCATCATTTCCGTCAGGGTACGGGCAGGCAGCTGGACCTGCACGTGATGACGCCGGATGATACGGCTTACTGGGATGCCGCTTACGCTCTGCACGAAAAAAGTGCCTGCAGAGTACTGCGCGGGCGCGAGCTTTTCCCGGATGTGACGGTCTCTCATTATAATAAGGCAGTTGCCGTACTGGAAAACGGGCATTTTCTGGGATATTATACCGGCGAACTGACCGAACTTTCGCTGGAGGATCCGGCGGATCTGCCGGCGGTACTGGCGGAATATGTCGGGCGATACGGAGAGGTCACCTTCCCGATCGCACCCTGGGATACGGAAATGCTGCGGATCGCTTCGGACTTCTGCGAAGAAGCCAGTGCGAAAAACCGCGAAAAATGCACGATTTTCCACTTTAAGAAGGTGATTTCGGCCTATTTGAAGCTGGAGGCGGGGTATCTGACTCTGCCGGAAGGGAGCCGGAGTTATCTTGTGAAGGGCTTTGCCGGCGACGAAGCCTTTACGGTCACGGTCCGCGGCGGACAGCCTTCGGTGACGCCCTGCGCGCCGGAAGAGGCGGAGACGGTCCTGGAACACTGCGAAGCGATCAATTTCTTCTTCGGGATCTACAGTGACCGGCGGCGCAGTGATCCTTTTGCAAGGGCCATGTTCCCGCTCCCGATGTATTTTACACGGGCGGATCATGTATAAAAACGCATAAATATCAAAAATCGGCCGGAGATCGGGGCAAAACGCATAAAAACAATAAAAATTTTCGGCGAAAAAGCTTGACAGAAACGATTTGCTGTGATAGAGTGCGCCTATCCTGTTGTAAATCCAAGGGAAAGGGGAGCCGGTATGAAGGCAAGTCGCAAGATGATGATGGCCATGTGCATGTGCATGCCGATGGGTATGTGCACTTCTTGTGATGCGGTTCGTTCCGGAAGCATTTCCTTTTAAGACGCCTGGTTGATTCTTCAGGCCCAAGGGAGGGGACTTCACGGAGCCCCCTCCCTTTAATTTGCAACAGGAAACACACCGGTGTAAGACACCAAAAAGGAGAAACTCATGAAAAAGTTTTTTGCCGTTCTGTTTGTTCTGGTACTGACGCTCTGCAGTCTGACTGCATGCGGCGGAAAAAAGGAATTCAAGATTGCTGTTCCCAACGATACCACCAATGAAGCCCGTGCGCTGCTGCTGCTCGAGGCTAATGGCCTGATCAAGCTGAAGGCCGGTGCAGGCATTACCGCAACGATCCAGGATATTGCCGAAAATCCTTACAACATTACCTTTCAGGAAGTGGATGCCGCACAGATCCCCAACATCCTGAAGGATGTGGACTTCGGTGTTATCAATGCCAACTATGCGCTGGAAGCCAAGCTGACCAATGCCCTTGCCAAGGAAGGCAGCGCCTCCGCTTATGTGAACATTCTGGTCGTAAAGGCCGGCAATGAAGAGTCCCCCAAGACCAAGGCTCTGGCTGCCGCGCTTGCTTCCCAGAAGGTTGCCGATTTCATTACCAAGACCTACGGCGGTGCCGTTGTATCCGTTGCGGAAAAGCCCGGTGACGGCTTTGATGCTTCCCTTGACTACGCAGCTCTGGCAGGTCAGACCATTTCCGTAGCTGCTTCTCCTACTCCCCACGCAGAGGTCCTTGCCGTTGCCAAGGAGATCCTGAAGGAGAAGGACATCACGCTGGATATCCAGGAATACAATGATTATGTGATCCCGAACAATGTTGTGGAAGACGGCACCGTAGATGCCAACTACTTCCAGCATGTTCCGTATCTGGATGATTTCAATGCCCAGAACAAGACCCACCTTGTATCCGTGGTCGGCGTTCATGTAGAGCCCATGGGAATCTACGGCGGCAAGCAGACTTCTCTGGATGTACTGAAGAAATAATCGGGAATAAACGTTTTTGCCGGCGTCCTTTGCGGGGCGCCGGCGGTTTGCTGTTCCGGCGGTCTGTGCCGGAGATGATAAGGTGACGGGAATGATAGAGATCAAGAATTTAAGCAAGACCTTTTCCTCTGCGGACGGAAAGGTAGATGCGCTGAAGCATGTGAATCTGAAGATCGAAAGCGGCGATATTTACGGGATCATCGGAATGAGCGGTGCCGGAAAAAGCACTCTGGTGCGGACTATCAATATGCTGGAACGTCCCAGTGAGGGACAGGTGATCATCGACGGCGTTGATATGAGCACTCTCAGCAAAAAGGAACTGCGGGAAGCACGCAGAGGGATCACGATGATTTTCCAGGGCTTCAATCTGCTGATGCAGCGTACCTGCCTGAAAAATGTCTGTTTTCCGCTGGAACTGGCCGGCATGAAACGTGCGGAAGCCAAAAAGCGGGCGATGGAGCTGCTGGAACTGGTCGGACTGAAGGATAAAGCGGATGCTTACCCGGTGCAGCTTTCCGGCGGTCAGCAGCAGCGTGTCGCTATCGCGCGTGCTTTGGCGACCGAGCCGAAGGTGCTGCTCTGCGATGAAGCAACGAGCGCATTGGATCCTACCACGACCAATTCTATCCTTTCCCTGATCCGGGAGATCAACGAACGGCTGGGCATCACCGCCATCGTGATCACGCACCAGATGAGCGTGGTGGAAAATATCTGCCGCCATGTCGCGATCCTGGACAACGGTTCCGTGGTCGAAGAAGGAGATGTCAGCGAGATTTTTGCGCATCCGAAGAGCGCTGCGGCGAAGAAGTTGGTCTTCCCCGAGGGAGAAGAAGAGGAAAATGTATTTGCCGTGGCAAACGATGCGTTCGTGCGTGTTGTATTTAACGGTGCGAGCGCTGCCACGCGGCCTCTGATCGCCCAAATGGCTGCCGAGAAGGGCATCTGTGCCAATATCGCCTATGCCAGCACCCGGACGATCGGCGACAAGATGTTCGGTTCGATGCTGCTTTCCTTCCCGACTTCCTGGGAAGCCGAAGAGGCCCTTAAATATATGGCACAGAACGAAGATATCATCGCCGAGGAGGTGAAGCGCAATGTTTGAGGATCTGTTTACGGCGGAGGCCTGGGCCGAAGCCAAAGAAATCATCACGACACTTTTCCCGATCTCTATCTGGGAAACGCTTTATGTTACCCTCACAGCGGCTTTTTTCGCATTTCTGATCGGCCTGCCGCTGGGCGTTCTGCTGGTGGTCGGCGACAGGAACGGTATTCTGCCGCTTCCTCGCTGGCTGATGCGGACGCTGGATGTGATCATCAATCTGCTTCGTTCGATCCCGTTCCTGATCCTGATGATCATGGCTTTCCCTCTGACCCGCGCCATCCTGGGCACCGCGGTCGGGACCACGGCCTCCATTGTGCCGCTGGTCATTGCAGCGTTCCCCTTTACGGCCAGACTGGCGGAAAGCAGTCTGCGTGAGGTGAACCCGAATATCATCGAAATGGCCCAGAGCATGGGGGCTTCGCCCTTCCAGATCATTGTGAAGGTCCTGATCCCCGAAAGCGTTCCGTCGCTGATATCCAATGCGACGATCGCGGTCACGACCATCCTCGGCTACAATGCGATGGGCGGTATCATCGGCGGCGGCGGATTGGGCAAGATCGCGATCAATTACGGATATTACCGTTACCGCTATCTGATCATGTACAGCGCAGTCATCGTTCTGATCCTGATGGTACAGCTGATCCAGAGCATAGGCACGAAAATGGCTATCAAGGCTGATAAGCGCCTGAAGAACAAGTGATACGGAGGACGGTTCCATCTCCCGGCAGAGGCAGATGGAGACCGTCCTGTTTTGTTGAAATATGAACAGAATTGCAGGAGGTGTCCATGAGATCTCTTCGGAAGCTTTTTTTTGAAACGCGCATGACCTGGCTGCGTGTGATACTGTTTGCTGCCGTCTCGGCAGCCATTACTGCCTTGATGCTCATCCTGCCCTTTACGAAGGATACCTCCCTTGGGAACATCGGCGTGGCGTTTGAGTGCTGGATCGTATTTGCGCTCGTCATCATCATGAATGCGAAGTCAGCACTCGAAGCGGGATGCAAAACTTTTGTGTTCTTTCTTATCAGTCAGCCGCTGATCTATCTTCTGCAGGTCCCGTTTTCATGGCTCGGGTGGCAGCTATTTCAATATTATCCGCGTTGGGCAGCGCTGACGGCAGCCTGCCTGCCCGGGGGAATGATCGCCTATTACGTGAAAAAGGATACGGTCCTGTCCGCGCTGATCCTTTCTGTGGCCACCGGTATTTTGGGCGGAGAAGCGGTGATGTATATCCGTTCGGCGATCGCTTCGTTCCCGCACAACAGTCTTTCGGCAGCCTTCTGTATCGTTTGGGCGGTGCTGCTGATATTGGTGCTTTTGCGGAAGAAAAAGACCCGCATCGTATGCGCGGCAGCCACGCTGGTGCTGTCCGCAGCCTATTCTTTCCAATTTTGAGCCCGGTCCCGTCGGCCTGAGCCGCTGCCGCACAGGACGGTGCAGATGGTCCGGGAGCTTTTGAGGTCCGGGACCCCAGCGAAAAAATGCCCGGCAAAGAGGAATGCCAGATTCCTTTTCGCCGGGTGTTTTCGTTTCTTCCGGTATCGAACCGTTTCAGAGGGGTCTGGACCGCGGGATTTATACCATCCACAGCCCCAATGCCGGATTCGGTATGTAATAGATCTCCTCCCCGTCCACGGTATTCCAGCCGTACTGTAATGTGTGCGGGTCATATTTCCGGGCAAGAGTTTCGTAGGAGGCTGCTTCAAATCCGACCGATGCGATCTCCTCTTCGGAAATATCCCGTACCGCATACGTGATCCGGAAGCGGCCGTCGGAGGAGCCGTGGATCAGATGTGCCGCCGCACCCATGTTCGTGCGCAGATCTCCGCCGTCCGGTTTTTTGAATTCTTCCAGTGTATGCAGGCGGCCGCGGTAGCCGTATTTGCGGATCAGGCGGTCGCATTCCGGGTCTTCACCGAATTTTTCGATACCCGGAGCCAGAATAATGAGCTCTCCGCCGTCGGCCATCGCCATGCGTGTGCGGTAAACGGCTTTATTGCCCAGCCAGGTGCTTTTGAATTCGTCCGGGTCCAGGTAGACGACGCATTTCCGGATCGGTCTGCCGACATAATCGATATTTTTTTTCTGTGCCAGCTTGACCGCTTCCGTGAGGCATTCCCGGTCCTCACCGATGAACAGGCCGTGTGTCCGGATCCGGCCGCCCGGTGCGGTAGTGACGGTCAGAACGAACAGGATCGGGCGGCAGGACAGAAAATGCTCCATTCCGTAGTCAAACAGCTTCCGGACCGGCGTATGATCGCGGCCCATCATCCGTTCCATCCCGTAAACGGCACCGATCATGTGCGATTTGTTGATCATTTCGCTCCCGCCGGCACCGACGAAGATGTTTTTGGCGTGGTTGGACATCCCGATGACCTCATGCGGCACGACCTGGCCGGGGGAAATGATGAGGTCGTAGCTCTCGTCCATGATCCGCCGGTTCACTTCCGCGGCGACCGGCTCATCCCAAAGGCCTTCCGTGATCTCGGACAGGAAGGCGGCAGGGATCTCGCCGATCTGCACGACGTCATGGCGCCAGTCGTGTATGAGCATCGTCTCGTAGGGGATATCGCCGAACATGCTTTCCCACTGGCTGCGGGTGACGGGGACGTGGGTGCCGAGCGCGGGCATGATATCGACTCGGACGCCGGCGTCGGTGAGGGCATGGTAGTAAACATTTGTGATAAAACCGGCCCCGGAATGGAAGCGGGTGAAGTCCGGCGGCAGGATCAGCACCTTGCGGAGGCTGCGGCCCTGCAGGGATGCCAGAAGTGCGCCGCGGATCTCATCGGCGGTCAGGCCGGAGGGGGTATCTGCGATTTGAAACAGGTTCATGATAGTCTTTCCTTTGAAAAAGATCCGCCCGGACAGTCCGAAAACGGGCTCTGCCAGGGCGGAAAATCAGATCATACACCGGAATATGCGTTGAAGCCGCCGTCGATGGGCAGCACCACGCCGGTAACAAAACGGCTGCAGTTTTCATCGGTCAGGAAAAGCACGGCACCGATGAGGTCCGCCGGATCGCCGAAACGGCCCATGGGCGTCGCGCGGAGGATCTTGCCGGTACGGGCCGTGGGCGAGCCGTCCGGATTCCATAAGAGCTTCGCGTTCTGCGCGGTGGAAAAGAAGCCGGGCGCAATCGCATTGCAGCGGATGCCGGTCTTGGCAAAATGTACGGCGAGCCATTCGGTGAAATTCGAAACGCCTGCTTTGGCGGAGGAATAGGCGGGGATCTTGGTCAGGGGCGTAAAGGCATTCATGGAACTGATATTCAGGATGCAGCCGCTGCCGCACTCCACCATATCGCGGGCAAATTCCTGCGTCGGCAGCAGTGTGCCCATGATATTGAGGGAAAAGACCTTGCCGAAGGCTTCGCTTCCCAGGTCGAAAAAGCTCTTCTTTTCGGGATCCAGCAGGGTTTCCATGGAGAATTCCTCGTCATCGGCGGTCGCGGAGGGATCATTGCCGCCGGCACCGTTCAGGAGGATATCGCAGGGGCCGAAGGCCTGCAGGACCGCTTCGTGAGCGCGTTTCACGCTTTCCCTGTCGGTCACATCGACCTGTACGGCCAGAGCCGTCCCGCCGGCAGCGCGGATCTCCTCCGCAACAGCTTCCCCGCGGGAAAGGGTGCGGTTCAGAACGGCGACCTTGGCGCCGCAGGCCGCGTACGCCTTGCAGAATTCACGGCATAAAACCCCGGCACCGCCGGTCACAACGGCAACCTTGCCGGTCAAATCAGGCTGAAAGGGTAAATTCATAGTTTTGCCTCCCATCTTTTGTCAGGAATATCAAACGGTGTATTCCGTGGATGCCGTATCGCCGCCGTGGCCGGTCCAGTCGGTGTGGAAGAACTGCCCGCGGGGCATATCGGTGCGTTCGTAAGTATGCGCGCCGAAATAGTCGCGCTGGGCCTGCAGCATGTTTGCAGGCAGGCGGTCGGAGGTGTAGCCGTCAAAGTAGCTGAGTGCGGCGGTGAAGGCGGGCATGGGCAGAGCGTTTTCGATCGCAAAAGCGCAGATCTTTCGCCAGGCGGGGATCCTGGCCGCAATCGTTTCACGGAAATAATCGTCCAGCAGAAGATTTTCCAGGGCCGGGTTCTTGTCATAGGCTTCCTTGATCTTGCCCAGGAACACGCTGCGGATGATGCAGCCGCCGCGCCACATCAGTGCGATGCCGCCGTAGTTCAGGTTCCAGCCGTAGGTCTTTGCCGCGGCGCGCATGAGGCTGTAGCCCTGTGCGTAGGAAATGATCTTGCTGGCGTACAGAGCCTGCTTCAGGGCATCCAGCAGCGCAGCCTTTTCTTCGGCGGAAACCGCAGCTGCGGGTGCTTTCCGGTAGGCTGCGGCAGCTTTCTGCCGCTCATCCTTTACGGCGGAGAGGCAGCGGGCGTAAACGGCTTCGGTGATCAGCGTCAGCGGAACGCCCTCGTCCAGGGCGGCGATGCCGGTCCATTTGCCTGTGCCCTTCTGTCCGGCGCAGTCGAGGATCTTATCCAGGGTGATTTCCCCGTCCCTGGCGGGATCGCGGTAGGCCAGGATGCTGCCCGTGATCTCGATCAGATAGCTGTCCAGTTCGGTTTTGTTCCAGGCCCGGAAGACTTCGGCCATTTCTTCGTTGGAGAGGCCCAGTCCCTGCATCAGCTGATAGGCTTCGGCAATCAGTTCCATATCGCCGTATTCGATGCCGTTGTGGACCATTTTTACAAAATGACCGGCGCCGTTTTCTCCTACCCAATCGCAGCAGGGATCCCCGTCCGCGGTTTTGGCACAGATCGCCTGGAAAATCGGCTTCACGAGCGGCCAGGCCGCGGGGGAACCGCCGGGCATCATGGACGGGCCGAGCAGGGCGCCTTCTTCGCCGCCGGATACGCCGGTACCGATGTACAGAAGCCCTTTGGATTCCACGTAAGCAGTACGGCGGGAGGTGTCGGGGAAATGGCTGTTGCCGCCGTCGATGATAACGTCACCCGGTTCCAGCACGGCAAGCAGCTGCTCGATCATATCATCGACCGGCGCACCGGCCTTGATCATCATAAATACCTTGCGGGGCTTTGAAAGCGCTGCGGCAAGCTCCTGCAGCGTATGTGTTCCGATGATGCTCATGCCGGCGCCGCGGCCCGTGACGAATTTATCGGTTTTGGCGGCGGTGCGGTTGTAAACAGCTACGGTAAAGCCCTTGGAGGCCATGTTCATGGCCAGATTTTCACCCATGACCGCAAGGCCAATGAGTCCGATATCTGCAGATTTCATAGTTTTTTCCTCTCGTATAATAGTTTTTGTAAGGTTAATAGTTACTCTTTATTCCTCTCAAAAAGAGGAAGAATGTCCCCCTCTAGGGGAGATCTCCCGCATCTTGACAATCGATCAATCGGCTTGGTAAAGCCCATGGTATAATTGACCTTAGTGTCAATCAGGTATTAGTTCTTTTTTCTCCTGTTGGCCATTAATGGCACTTCATAGAAAGCCTGTTCCCCTGAGCCGGAAGTTAACTTCAAACCAGCTGGCTGTTTGCCTGAGCTTTAGGACTGCCCTTTGGCAGTGGGGTTCGCATCGGTCCTTCTCAGGCTGGATTCTTATACGCGAGG
>JAZLHR010000105.1:0-8160 GCA_045616945.1 Lachnospiraceae bacterium
GATTGGATTTGTTTGTCATAGGATTGTACCTCCGTAAAAAGAAATATGGGATGATTTCCCAAGGTAAATCCTACGGCGAAAAGTTTCCCAGAGTAAGTCCAACTTTAATTCCTACTGTGGGATTTACTTTGGGAATTTACTTCATAAAAATATCCGAGGACTGTCAGATAAAAATGCTTGACAGCCCTCTTTCTTTATGATATATTGAGCGGGCTGTCAGGCAGAACTGCTTGACAACATCCGCTGCGGGGGCAAGAAAATGGAAGAGATCTTACAGGCTTCGCTCTTATATGATTTTTACGGTGAGCTTCTGACGCCCCGTCAAAAACAGCTGTATGAAGCCGTCTACTTCCAGGATCTGGGACTTTCCGAGACCGCCGAGCTGTACAGAGTCACAAGACAGTGTGTCTGCGATACCGTACGGAAGACAGAAAAGCTGCTTCACGAATATGAAGCGAAGCTCGGTCTGGTCAGCCGCTTCGGCAAGCTGAAGGAGATGGCTGCCGAGATCCGCAGGGCTGCCGCGGCTCCTGTTCCGAAAAAGAGCGAACTGGAAGCCATCGCCGCAGCACTGGAAGAATTATAGAACATGAGAGAGGAGTCCCGCCGTGGCATTTGAAAGTCTTTCTGAAAAATTGCAGAATGTTTTCGGTAAGCTGACCGGCAAGGGGCTTCTGTCCGAGGCCGATGTCAAGGCCGCCATGCGCGAAGTGAAAATGGCCCTTCTGGAGGCCGATGTCAATTTCCGCGTGGTCAAGGATTTTGTAAAAGCCGTAGAAGAGCGGGCCATCGGCAGCGAGGTCATGAATTCGCTGACGCCCGGCCAGACCGTCATCAAGATCGTCAACGAAGAAATGATCCGGATGATGGGCAGCGAAGGAGAAGAGTTAAAGCTTCTTCCCAGGAATGAAGTGACCGTTCTTTTGATGGTCGGTCTGCAGGGCTCCGGTAAAACGACTACCTCTGCCAAGCTCGCTGCATTGCTCAAAAAGCGCAAGAACCGTTCGCCGCTGCTTGCCGCGTGCGACGTATACCGTCCGGCCGCCATCGATCAGCTGAAAGTCAACGGCTCAAAGCTCGGCATTCCCGTATTCGATATGGGAACGGATGTCAGCCCTGTCGAGATCGCCCGCCGGGCCGTCGAGCTCGCGAAGGAAAAAGATTACAATCTGGTCATTCTCGATACGGCAGGCCGTCTGCATGTAGACGAAGCCATGATGGATGAACTGAAAGCCATCAAGGAAGCCGTACCGGTCACACAGACTGTCCTCATCGTCCACGCCATGACCGGTCAGGATGCGGTCAACGTTGCTTCCTCGTTCCATGAACAGGTATCCATTGACGGTGTTATCCTTACCAAATGCGACGGTGATACGAGAGGCGGTGCCGCACTTTCCGTAAAGGCCGTGACCGGCAAGCCGATTTTTTACGCCGGTATGGGTGAAAAGCTCGATGAACTCGAGCAGTTTTATCCGCAGCGTATGGCCTCCCGCATCCTGGGGATGGGCGATGTCCTGTCTCTGATCGAAAAAGCGGAAAATCTGGATATCAGCGAGCAGGAAGCCGAACGCCTCACCAAGAAGATCCGCAAGGCCGAATTCGATTTGGAAGATTTTCTGGAGCAGATGGGCCAGATGCGCAAGATGGGCGGTCTCACCGAGATCCTGGGCATGATCCCCGGTCTCGGCAATAAGATAAAGAACACGCAGCTGCCGGACGAAAAGTCCATGAAGCACATCGAGGCAATCATCCAGTCCATGACGCCCGAGGAACGGAGAAAGCCTTCCATCATTACCCCGCCGCGCAAAAGGCGCATCGCGGCAGGCTGCGGTCTCACCATTATGGACGTCAACCGTTTGCTGAAGCAGTTTGAAAGCAGCAAGCAAATGATGAAGCAGATGTCCGGCCGTATTGGCCGCAAGGGTAGAAATCCCTTCGCCGGACTGTTTTGATCGGTCTTAAGTCCCAGGACTTTTGATAGGCAGCCGCGCTGCCACTATATTTCAGGAGGAAAAAATCCATGGTAAAGATTCGTCTGACCAGACTTGGCAAGAAGAAGGCCCCCACTTACAGAGTGATCGTTGCTGACAACCGTTACCCCCGTGACGGCCGTTTCATCGAGGAGATCGGTTATTATGATCCCACGACCGAACCCTGCACTGTAAAGATCGATGCCGACAAGGCCAAAGAATGGATCGCAAAGGGTGCGAAGCCTACCGAGACCGTTGCCAAGCTGCTGAAAACTGCCGGTCTTGAATAAGCCCGGGAGGCAGTCATTATGAAGGAATTGGTAGAAGTATTAGCAAAGGCTTTGGTTACCAATCCCGACGCAGTAGTCTGCACGGAAGAAGAAAAGGACGGCGAACTTGTCCTGACTCTTACGGTTGACCCTGCCGATATGGGAAAAGTGATCGGTAAACAGGGCCGCATTGCCAAGGCCATCCGTACCTTGCTGAAGGCTGAAGCTATCCGAGAGGATAAGAAGGTGTCTTTGGACATTGGCTAAAAGAGAAGGGGGCTGTCGGCTCCCTTCCTTTTTTTCGGAGGATCTGTATGGAAGATTTTTTCCGCGTCGGAATATTCACTTCAACGCACGGAATCCGCGGAGAGATCAAGGTATATCCCACCACGGACGATATGCATCGCTTTTCACATCTGAAAAGGGTATATATGGAAACCAAGGAAGGCCGCCAGGAACTGACGGTCGAGCATGTCAGTTATTTCAAAAACATGGTCATTGTGAAATTCAAGGAGTACAGCGATATCAACGCGATCGAACGCTATAAGGGCTCCTCGCTGTTCGTTGCCCGAGAAGACGCAATGCCTCTCAAAAAAGGCTGCTATTATATCGCCGATCTGTTGGACAGCACCGTCATGACGGATGACGGGCGCCGTCTGGGCATTCTGAAGGATGTCCTGCAGACGGGGGCAAACGATGTATTCGTGGTACAGGGGGAAGAGAAAGAATACCTCCTGCCCAATATTCCTTCCTGCATCCTGGAAGTCAAGCCGGAAGAAAGCAGGATACTGGTCCATATGCTGGACGGTCTGGAGGATCTGTAAAAGGCTATGCATTTTCACGTACTGACACTGTTTCCGGAAATGATCGAGCAGGGGCTGAATACAAGTATCATTGGCAAAGCGCTGGAGGCCGGTGTGATCTCACTGGATACGGTAAACATCCGTGATTTCGCGGCCGATCGGTACCGTCATGTGGATGATTATCCCTACGGCGGCGGTGCGGGGATGGTCATGATGCCGGATCCGATCTATAAAGCCTGGTATTCCGTTTCAAAAAATCTGTTCCGCAGAGCCAGGGTAGTATATCTGACGCCGCAGGGCGAAGTTTTTTCGCAGAAGAAGGCCATCGAGCTTTCCAAGGAAGAGGATCTGATCTTTCTGTGCGGCCATTATGAAGGCGTGGATGAGCGTATTCTGGATGAAATCGTTACGGACCACGTTTCCATCGGCGACTATGTCCTGACCGGCGGCGAACTGCCTGCCATGGTCATGATGGACGCGATCGCACGCATGGTCCCCGGCGTTCTTTCCAACAGCGAATCCGGAGAGACGGAATCCTTCATGAACGGATTATTGGAATATCCGCAGTACACCCGTCCGGAGGTCTTTCACGGCGTTCCGGTTCCCGAGGTACTGCGCAGCGGGCATCACGCCAATATCGAAAGATGGCGCCGCAACAGGTCACTGGAAAGGACGCTGCTCCGGAGGCCGGAACTGCTGGATACGGTCCCGCTTTCGAAAAAAGATAAGCAATTTCTGCGGGATTTGCAGGAATCCGGACAGGAAAAACAGGATCTGTAAACGAAAATTTATGCAAAAAGCACTTGCATTTACTGTTCTGTTGTAGTAGAATACCATGCGTGTCAAATCACGGGAGCGGTCCGCTGGCACGAAAGGTGTTAAGAACGTCCCAGTTCAAGGAGGAAATATGAACGACATTATCAAGAAAATTGAAGACGCTCAGCTGAAAGAGAACGTCGGCAATTTCCGCGTAGGCGATACCGTAAAGGTATATGCCAAGATCAAGGAGGGCTCCCGCGAGCGTATCCAGATGTTTGAAGGCATCGTTCTGAAGAGACAGAACGGCGGCATCCGCGAGACCTTTACCGTTCGTAAGGTTTCGGGCGGCGTAGGCGTTGAGAAGACCTGGCCCCTGCATTCTCCTTCCATCGAGAAGATCGAAGTAGTTCGCAGCGGTAAGGTTCGCCGTGCTAAGCTGAACTACCTGCGCGACCGCGTAGGCAAGGCTGCTAAGGTTAAGGCTGCCGTACGCTAACTGCAGCGGTTCCGGTCGGAACCCGCGGAAGATGGCCCGTCCGATGGACGGGCCTATTTTATAAGCAAAGGTGGAGACAATGAAAAAGAAATCTCACTACAGTTCACTGACCATGGAAGAATTGATCGGTATCGCTGCAAGATGGTTCATGGATGTTCTTCTTGTCCTTTCCCTTGCCACATTTCTCATTTATATGCTTGGACAGCACATCGAAATGGACGGCAATTCCATGCAGCCATCCATCGAAAACGGTGAGACGGTGCTGCTGAACCGCTTTCCCAAGGCATTTCAGCGTATCAAGCGCTTATCGGTCATTGCCTACACCTCCGAAAACGGAGACAGAACATATCTGAAGCGAGTTGTGGGCCTTCCGGGCGAAACAGTTGAAATCCGGGATGAATTGATCTATATTAACGGGGAGCCGCTTGCCGTGGAGGGGCTGTTTTCCAGCCTCAGTTCCGGAGGTCTTGCTTCCGTTCCCGTCGTACTCGGGAAAAATGAATATTTTGTCATGGGAGAACGAACAGACGCCAGCCTGGACAGCCGCTTTTCCGATTTGGGAAACCTAAGCGGCAAGCGTGTTCTGGGCACGGTCTGGCTCAGGATCTCCCCGTTCAAAAAGATAGGCATCATTAAATAAGGAATCAGCATCTATGAATATACAATGGTATCCGGGACATATGACAAAAGCCAGAAGGGCGATGGAAGACGATATCAAGTTGGTCGATATCGTCGTAGAGCTTCTGGATGCCCGTGTCCCCAATGCCAGCCGGAATCCGGATCTGCTGAAGCTGACGCAGAATAAAAAAAGGATCCTGATACTCAATAAAAGTGATCTTGCGGATCCTGCCGCGACCGAAGCCTGGTCAGAACTGTTTGCCTCACGAGGCGAAAAGGTCATTCAGCTGAATTCCAGAAAAAACCATGCATTGCAGGACGTCAAAAAGGAACTGGATGCAGTCGCCGCCGAAAAAAAGGCCCGCGATCTGAAAAGAGGCATCAAGAACCGGCCTGTCAGGATGATGGTCGTCGGCATCCCGAATGTCGGAAAATCGACCCTCATCAACAGTCTCGCCGGTCATGCGGCGGCAAAAACGGGAGATAAGCCCGGTGTGACAAAGGGCAATCAGTGGATCCGTCTCAATTCTGCCCTGGAACTGCTGGATACGCCCGGCATCTTATGGCCCCGCTTTGAAGATGCTTCGGTAGGTCTTCTGCTCGCACTGATCGGATCCGTCAATGAAGAGATCCTGGTGAAAACAGAGCTGGCCGCGGAAGGTGTTCTGCTCCTGAACGAACTGTATCCGGGCCTGCTGGATACACATTACGGAACGATCGAAGCAGCAGAGGATCGGGAAGACAATGACCCCGGCAGAGAACTCACGGAGGAAGCAAAGCGCCTCCTGCCTGCGTACGCGCAGCTTTCCCGCCTGGCGGCTGCCCGTAATTTGCTGAAAAAGGGCGGCGAACCCGATACGGACCGGGCCGCGGCGCTGTTCCTGAACGATCTGCGGAAAGGTGCTCTCGGACGCATCACGCTGGAAAGAGCAAAGGAAGCATAAATGTTTGGAAAAAACAAAAAGGAAAAAGAAATTCCCGAGCCAATCAAACAGGATAAAGTAAAAAGCCTGTGGCGGGATATGCTGGATTCCCTGCTGACATACGGGTTAATATTGGCATTTGTATTCTTTATACTGAACTACTGCGGCCAACGCGCCTGGGTAGACGGCAAATCGATGAACGATACCCTGCAGCATATGGATCAGCTGGTGAACGATAAATTCACCTATAACTTTATCCGTGATCCTGAGAGATACGATATCATCATTTTCCGGGTCAATCACAAGGTTGATACCTATTTTATCAAGCGGATTATAGGTCTGCCGGGAGAAACGGTACAGATCAGGGAAAGCAGGATCTATATCAACGGCGAAGTAATCGACGATCCGTACAAAAATACAGATGAATTTCTTCCCGGCAGCGCATCCGTTCCGATCACGCTCGGGGAAAATGAATATTTTGTCCTCGGTGATAACAGGAATGTCAGCGAAGACAGCCGATATATCGTCGGGAACGTAAACAGCAGTCAGATCATCGGCCGTGCATGGCTTCGATTCTGGCCCCTCGAAAGCTTCGGAGTGATCGCACCGAAATGAAAGAAGACAAATTACAAAAAGAACGCGAAAGACTGTATCAGCTTGCCGCTTATGAGCGGGAATATGCCGGATGCGGATGGATAGGAGGCATAGATGAAGCCGGCCGTGGCCCTTTGGCCGGCCCGGTCGTTGCTGCGTGCGTCATTTTGGATCCTCAAAAAGAAATTCTATTCATAAATGACTCAAAAAAGCTTTCCGAAGCCAAAAGAGAAGCTTTGTTTCCGGAAATTCAGGAAAAGTGCATTGCTTACGGGATCGGGATCGTCGAACCGGAACGGATCGACGAGATCAATATCCTGCAGGCCACCTATGAGGCCATGCGGATGGCCGTCGCACAGCTTAAAATCCAGCCGGCGATCCTGCTGAACGATGCCGTGACGATTCCCGGTATCGCGATCAGGCAGTTCCCGATCATCAAAGGGGATGCGAAAAGCATTTCCATCGGTGCCGCAAGCATCCTGGCGAAGGTCACCAGGGACCGACTGATGCGCGAATATGATCAGCAGTATCCGGAATACGGTTTTGCGGTCCATAAGGGCTACGGAACGGCAGCTCACAGGGATGCATTGCTGCAATACGGCCCCTGCCCAATCCATCGCCGCAGCTTCATCCGAAAGATCCTGGGGGAAAGCATTGAATAAACGCACCATCGGCACGGAATATGAAGAAAAAGCCGCCGCTTTTCTCATCGGCAAGGGCATGCGGCTGCTCGAAAGGAACTTTCGCTGCAGGATCGGCGAGATCGACCTGATCATGCAGGACGGTCCCTGTCTGGTCTTTGTCGAAGTGAAATTCCGTCGGACGGATGCATTCGGAGAAGGAGAGTATCATGTCGACCGCGCCAAACAGAGCACGATCTATCAGGTCGCAGAGCTGTATCTGCTCCGAAAGGGCCTGACTGATCCGCTGGCACGCTTCGATGTTGTTGCCATCGACGGAGAAGGAAATATCACGCATATCGAAAACGCATTTGAAAAATAAAGCGGCCGCAGAGCCCCGTCGGGGTTTTGCGGTCGCTTTTCCGATTTCGTATATTCTTTCTTATTTGAGACCGTAGCGGGAGAGCAGCTGCTGGATCTTGTCGGTAGGCGTCAATACGCTCGAAACTGCCACATTGTGGTTCATCGTATTGATGATCTTGGCGATATATTTGGAAAGATCCGCCTCCAGATACCAGCTGCGATCCAGCAAAGCAGGAATACGGTAATTCAGATTCGTCGTGATCACATAATCGAAATAGCCGTTTTCGTAGGCTTTATCGAATTCAGCCAGACCGTTCGTAAAGAGACCGAAAGTGCAGCAGACGATAACATGCGCCGCGCCGCGTTCCTTCAGCGCCCTGGTCGTATCCAGAATACTGTCACCGGAGGAGATGATATCATCGATCACGATGCAGGTCTTGCCTTCCAGATTCTGGCCGAGGAATTCGTGTGCGACGATGGGATTCTTACCGTTCACGATGCGGGAATAATCGCGGCGCTTGTAGAACATGCCCATATTCACGCCGAGGTTGTTGGCCAGATATACCGCGCGGTTCATGGCGCCTTCATCGGGGCTGATGATCATAAGATTATCTTTGTTGAAAGGCCAGCCGCCGAAATGCAGTTCCAGCGTGCGCATAAACTGATATACCGCGGAATAGCTGTCGAAGTCATGCAGCGGAATGGCATTCTGTACGCGGGGATCGTGTGCATCAAAGGTGATGAT
>JAZLHR010000106.1:0-21707 GCA_045616945.1 Lachnospiraceae bacterium
AGTCATAGCTGCTGCTCCCGCAGAAAATGTACGCCGCGAAGTTCCCGCTCCCGGCGATGTCATCATTCTTCTCGGCGGCGGTACAGGACGCGACGGTATCGGCGGTGCGACCGGTTCTTCCAAGGCCCACGACTCCCACTCCGTGGAGAACTGCGGTGCAGAGGTACAGAAGGGCAATGCTCCCGAAGAAAGAAAGCTTCAGCGGCTGTTCCGCCGCGGTGATGCCTGCCGCATGATCAAGCGCTGCAACGATTTCGGCGCCGGCGGTGTATCGGTTGCGATCGGCGAGCTGGCAGACGGGCTGCATATCAACCTGAATCTCGTGCCTAAAAAGTACGAGGGTCTGGACGGAACGGAACTGGCTATCAGTGAAAGCCAGGAAAGAATGGCAGTCGTGGTCGAAAAAGAAAATACCGCTGCCTTTATCGCATTGGCGGAAAGCGAAAATCTTGCTGCTACGCCCGTCGCGGAGGTAACGGAGGATCCCCGTCTGGTGATGGAATGGAACGGCAGGACTATCGTGGATATCAGCCGTGCTTTCCTGAATTCCAACGGCGCGGACAAGCATATTGCGGTCGTTGCGGAAAAATCGGAAGATTACCGCAGGAAGGTTTCCGGCAGCTTTACCGAAAACATGATCCGGACCGCAAGTGACCTGAATACCTGCTCCAAGCGGGGCCTTTCGGAGCGCTTCGACTCGACCATCGGTGCCGGGACGGTGCTCATGCCCTTCGGCGGCAGGAATCAGCTCACACCTATCCAGGCAATGGTGCAGAAGATCAGTATGGAGAAAAAGCATACTGATGACTGCTCCCTGATGGCCTTCGGATATAATCCTTTCATCGCGGAAAAGAGCCCTTTCCACGGCGCATATCTTGCGGTCGTGGAATCTGTATGCAAGTTGATCGCTTCCGGCGCGGATTTCAAGGATGTCTACCTGACATTCCAGGAGTATTTCAAGCACCCCGGCAAGGACGGAAGACGCTGGAGCCAGCCTTTTTCGGCGCTTTTGGGCGCGTTTCGTGCCCAGATGGAGCTTGGAATCGGGGCTATCGGCGGTAAGGATTCCATGAGCGGAAGCTTTGAATCGCTGGATGTTCCGCCTACGCTCGTTTCCTTTGCCGTAACGACCGGGAAGACCGGCCGGATCGTATCGCCGGAATTCAAGCAGAGCGGTCATAAGCTCATCCTTCTCCGGACCGATTTCGATGAAAACGGACTCCCCAGGACGGATTCCCTGCTTCGGAACATGAATCTGGCAGCGGAACTGCTGCGGAGCGGCAAGGCGTTTGCCTGCTATACGCCCGGCATGGGCGGTATCGGCGAGGCCGTTATGAAAATGGCCTTCGGCAATTCGCTCGGCTTCCGTTTCAGCGGCGATTGGACCGCGGAGGATATTTTCGGATATTCTTACGCCTCCTTCCTGCTGGAAACTGCCGATGCGGAGGGCTTCCGGGTCGTCGGCGAGATCACCGAAGAGCCTGTGATCCGTTTCGTGGACGAGCAGATCAAACTGGACGAACTGCTTGCGCTGTACGAAGGGAAGCTGGAGGATGTATATCCCTGCAATATCAAAAACAGCGATACCCGCTGCGAATGCTTCTCTTATGAGGCCGAAAGCCGCCCTGCGCCGGCAGTCATAAGTGCAAAGCCGAAGATCCTCATTCCTGTTTTCCCCGGTACGAACTGCGAGTACGATTCGGCCAAAGCCGTTTCCGACGCGGGCGCCGAGCCGGAGATCCTTGTGATCAACAACCTCAGCGCGGATGGAATCAAACGCAGTGTGGAGCGTTTTGCGGCGCTGCTGGCCGAATCGCAGGCGGTATTTATCCGCGGCGGCTTTTCGGGCGGTGACGAACCGGAAGGAAGCGCGAAATTCATCACGGCTTTCCTGCGCAATCCGGAGATCCGCGAGGGTATCACCGAGCTGCTTGATAAGCGGGACGGCCTGATGTGCGGTATCTGCAACGGCTTCCAGGCGCTTATCAAGCTCGGCCTTGTTCCTTTCGGAAAGATCACCGAGCCGGATGCTTCGTATCCGACCCTGACCTATAATACGATCTCCCGGCACCAGTCCAGGATCGTTCGTACACGGATCTGCTCGAATAAATCTCCCTGGCTGTCGCTGGTGCAGGTGGGCGATATCGTGAATGTGCCGATCTCTCACGGGGAAGGGCGCTTTATCGGCGACGAAGCCATGATCCGCCGCCTTGCCGCGAACGGACAGATCGCGACCCAGTATGTCGATCTGGAAGGGAAAGTCACGAATGATATCCACTTTACGCCGAACGATTCCGCCTTTGCCATAGAGGGCATCACCTCTCCGGACGGCCGCGTCTTCGGTAAGATGGGACACAGCGAAAGAGTCGGAAACGGACTTTACAAGAACGTTCCGGGAAACTATGATATTCGTATGTTCGAGTCCGCTGTCAGGTATTTCAAGGGAGGAATTTGAAATGGCATATCTTTCGGATATTGAGATTGCTCAGCAATGCAAAATGAAGCATATCACCGAGATCGCGAAAGCGGCTCACGTGGATGAAAAATATGTTGAGCAGTACGGAAACTATAAGGCCAAGATCGATCCCGCTCTGCTGCAGGAGACAGACCGGAAAAACGGCAAGCTGATCTTGGTTACGGCCATTACGCCCACACCCGCCGGTGAAGGCAAGACCACGACGACCATCGGTCTGGCAGACGGTCTGAAGCGGATCGGCAAAGATGTAACGGTCGCCCTCAGAGAACCCTCCCTCGGTCCGGTGTTCGGTATCAAGGGCGGCGCGGCCGGCGGCGGTTATGCGCAGGTCGTCCCGATGGAAGATATCAACCTGCACTTTACCGGCGACTTCCATGCCATCGGCGCGGCCAACAACCTTCTGGCTGCCATGCTGGATAACCACATCCAGCAGGGAAACGCGCTCGGCATCGACGTCAAGAAGATCACCTGGAAGCGCTGCGTGGATATGAATGACCGTCAGCTGCGCAATGTGATCGACGGTCTCGGCGGAAAAATGAACGGTGTGCCCCGTGAAGACGGTTTTGATATCACCGTAGCCAGTGAGATCATGGCTGTATTCTGCCTCTCCGATTCCATTTCCGACCTGAAAAAGCGTCTGGCGAAGATCATCGTTGCGTACACCTACGATGACAAGCCCGTGACGGCCGGTGATCTGAAAGCGGTCGGTGCGATGGCTGCCCTGCTGAAGGATGCCCTGAAGCCGAATCTGGTACAGACACTGGAAGGAACGCCCGCATTCGTACACGGCGGCCCGTTTGCCAACATCGCGCATGGCTGCAACTCTGTCATGGCGACGAAGATGGCTCTGAAGATGGGCGATTATACCGTAACGGAAGCCGGCTTCGGTGCCGATCTGGGCGCTGAAAAATTCCTGGACATCAAGTGCCGTATGGCCGGTCTGAAGCCGGATGCGGTCGTGGTCGTCGCGACGGTCCGTGCTTTGAAGATGCACGGCGGGCTGGATAAAAAGGAACTGGCAACGGAAGACCTGGCCGCTCTTGAAAGAGGTATTCCCAACCTGCTGCGTCATGTTTCCAACATCACAAAGGTATATCAGCTGCCCTGCGTGGTAGCCGTCAACCGGTTCCCGACCGATACGGACCGTGAGATCGAATATATCATCGAAAAGTGCCGTGCTCTCGGTGTCAATACCGTCCTTTCCACTGTTTGGGCGGAGGGCGGCAAGGGCGGCGAAGCTCTGGCCCGCGAGGTGGTTCGCCTCTGCGAAGAAGAGAAGGGCAATTTCACTTTCTCGTATGAAGATGATCTGTCGATCTCCGAGAAGATCGAGGCGGTCGTCCGGAAGATCTACGGCGGCGACGGCGTGAATTTCCTGCCGAATGCGAAGAAGCAGATCGCTCAGCTGGAGCAGCTCGGATTCTCGAAATGCCCTGTCTGCATTGCGAAGACGCAGTACAGCTTTTCCGATGATCCTGCCAAGCTCGGCGCCCCCGAGCACTTTACGGTCACGGTCCGCAATGTGAAGATCAGTGCCGGTGCCGGCTTCGTGGTCGTCCTGACGGGCGATATCATGACCATGCCCGGTCTTCCGAAGGTGCCCGCGGCAGAAAAAATCGACGTTGACGATAACGGAATGATCAGCGGCCTGTTTTAACAGGATCCGCCGGTCGGCTGAGGGGAGCACGGCTTTGTCCGTGCTCTTTTCTTTTGAATCCGTTCCGTGAAAGCATATAACGGTCTTGCAAGGCGCGGGGCAACGTGGTAAAATGCCGACAGAAAGGTCAGGTAAGGAAAGGAATCATTATGGCGGAATTGACCAGTAAGCAGCGCAGCTTTCTGATGAAGCTGGCGGCAAATGAAAGTCCGTTGTTCCAGATCGGAAAATCCGGTCTGACTCCGGAGGTCTGTCAGGCAGTCAGCGAAGCGCTGGAGGCAAGAGAACTCGTTAAGATATCACTTTTGAAAAATTGTTTTGACGACCTGCGGGATACGGCGGAAACGATTGCAGGTCGGACACGTTCCCAGGTGGTAACGGTGATAGGCCGCAGGATCGTATTATACCGGCCTTCAAAGACCAAACAGAAGATCGAGCTCCCGTTATGATCGATTTTGCAGAGCCGGTTGCGTTTTCCGATGCCGAATTGCTGGAATGCTGTGGCTGCGGAAGTACCGAAGCCGCCTATTATGATCACCTCCGCGGCATATTGAAGCCTTCAAGGCTGCGCCACAGTTTGGGCGTCATGTGGACGGCGGTGCAGGCGGCCCCGCTGTTGGGGCTGGATGTGCGGAAGGCGCGCATCGCAGGGCTGCTGCACGACTGCGGCAAGGCCGCTGCCGGCGCTTTGGAACACGGTCCTGTCGGCGCGGAGATCGCCCGACGTGAGCTGGGCGTAGAAGATGAAGAGATCCTAGGAGCCATCCGCTGGCATACTGTCGGCCGCGTTCCCATGACTCCTTTGGAAAAACTGATATTTACGGCTGATTATGCGGAACCGTTCCGCCCGCCTCTGCCTGCGCAGGAAGAGATCCGGCGCTGCCTCGTTTCGGACCCGGACCGGGCCGTTTGGCTGCTTGCTTCTGCAACGGTGGATTATCTGAAGACCTGCGGCAAAGAGGTCGGCGGAGATACGATGGCCGTTATGAAATATTACAAAAAGGGAGGATCTGCTATGGCTGATTCAAAGGAACAGGTCAAGGCTCTTTGTGCCGCTTTGGCTGAAAAGCAGGCACAGGACATCACGGTGATCGATATCGGCGGTGTATCGCCGATCGCCGATTATTTCGTGATCACCCACGGCAATAACACTCCTCATGTCGACAGTCTGGTGCAGACGACGGAAGAGACCATGGGTAAGCTCGGGGTGGAATGCAAGAGTCTGGAGGGCATCCACGGGGGCCGCTGGGTCCTGCTCGATTACCGCGATGTGATCGTGCATGTATTTTCTAAGGAAGACAGACTGTTCTATGACCTGGAACGCATCTGGCGTGACGGCAAAAGAGTCGACCCTGCGGAACTGTAACGGCGCAGTCAGGTGCCGTCAAAGATAAAAGGAGGATTTTATCATGGGAATTTTAGCAAGATTCAAGGATATCATCAGCGCGAATATGAATGCTCTCATCGATAAGTGTGAGGATCCCGAAAAGATGATCAACCAGTATATGCGTCAGATGAGCAAGGACCTGGCTGAGGTCAAGAAGGAAACGGCTGCGGTCATGGCTGACGAAGAGAAGGCCAAGAGAAAGCTTTCCGCCAACAAAGCGCAGATCACGAAATATACGAATCTGGCAAAGCAGGCTCTGCTCGCTGGAAATGAAGAGGATGCGAAGACCTTCATCAAGAAAAAACAGGAACTGGAGCAGAATGAGGTCTCTCTGCAGCAGATCTACGATGTGGCTGCTTCCAACGCTTTGAAAATGCAGCAGATGCATGATAAGCTGAAGGGTGATATCGCTCAGCTCGCCGCCAGGAAGGATGAGATCCAGGCGAAGCTGAAGATTGCCAAGGCCCAGGAAAAGGTGAATCAGCTGGCAGAATCCTCTGCCGTTGCGAATGCCGAAGCCAATATGAACGCGTTTGCACAGATGGAAGAGAAGGCCAATAAGATCCTTGACGAAGCGAACGCCATGGCGAAGCTGAACAGTCAGCCCGTGGACGGACTTGCCGCAGCGGAAGCCAAATACAAGGACGCCGAGTTCGATACCAAGGTCGATGACGAACTGGAAGCCCTGAAGGCGCAGCTCGGTCTGTAATGGTTCCGGATGCATGTCCGCTTATCGCGGGTTTTCCGATATAATAGGCGGCAGATCTTTGAAGGGTCTGCCGCTTTTCTTTCGGGTGCGGCAGGTGGCCTCCTGCGCCGGGAAATGAAAGAAAACAGCGCTTAAAAATCGCCCGGATGCGGGAAAACAGGCGGCAGGATCCTTCTGCGGATCGGCCTGCGGAAATTGCAAAAAAAATCAAAAAAGTGCTTGCATTTTTCCGGCGGATGCGTTATAGTAACGCTCGTGCTTGAGAGAGCGCATAGGGCTATCGCCAAACGGTAAGGCAGCGGACTCTGACTCCGTCATTTCAAGGTGCGAATCCTTGTAGCCCTGTCAGCTGCCCCGGTCTGAGGACCGGGGTATTTTTTTGTCTTCGGACAGTGTGCTTCAGACCCCAAAAAGATGATGTCTTCGGACAGGGGGCTTCCGATAAAAAAAGAGGATGCCTGCGGACAGACATCCTTTTTTACGGCTCTCGGCCGGTACTTATCGGTCCTGCAGACGCTGCTCCAGGAAGGAATCCAGATAATCGATCCCCTTTTCGATCAGGGACAGGCAGCGGACATCTTCACGGAAGTAGACCGGCTTCAGTGCCGCGCAGCTTGTTTCGCCCATGGCTTTTTCAAAACCCGAAGTAAATTCTCCGCACATGGCTTTGAAGGCGGGATCTTCGTGGGCCCTTTCCTTGACGAACAATATGCCCAGAACGGCAATGGAAGCGGCCAGCACACCGCAGATATTCCCGCAGCCGCATCCGCCTCCGAAACCGCTGAGCAGCTTGATGCTGCGGTCGTCCAGCCGCAGCTGATATTTTTCGTTTGCGTACCGCAGAACGGTCTCCGCACAGTTATAATCCTTATCCACAAATAATTCTTTTGCAGTCATGATCTATCCTCCTACAGGCCGGTACTGCTGCGGCCTTCCGGGATAGTATCATATTTTGCCTTCGGTGTAAATCCGTTTCTCTCTTCGGAAAATGAATGAAAATCCCGTTCTTTTTTTCGCGGAAATCTTGAGAATCCGAATATTCGGCGGTATAATAAAAAATCTGCAAATATCATGCAAGGAAGGTGCTGTATGAACTGTCTCTCGGAACGTTCGATTGTATATCATGAGACCAGGGGCTTCGGGATCGTATGCGGCTGCAGGACGATTTCCGCTGGGATCGATATGGCGGAAGTCCTGTTTTCGGACGGGACAAAGGCAAATGTTCAGACGGATTTTCTGCTGCCTGTTCCCGAAGGAAGCATCGCCGCACTGTCCGGGGACCGGGCGGATGCCCTGTTTGATTCGTCTGCTTCGGAAAAGGGCACGGTACTTTTCCGGAACAGGAAGATCTCTTCGGCAAGGATCGATGCTCAGAGAAAATTTGCCGGAAATGCGGAAGACGGGACAGAGTACCATGTGAGCTTGTGGGAAAAGGACGGGCAGCTGTTTTCGGAATGCGGCTGTGAGGCGGGCCATAATTGCTGCCACGCATACGCATTGGGCCTGACTTTGCAGAATATTTTCAATAAATTGTATTTTTCCGATGCCGGAAGGAAGCTGTCCGGGTCGGAGGCCGCCGCAAGGGCGGAAATCGCGCGTGAACTCCCGGCTGAATTCAAAAGTCTGGCGGACAGTATCGCGTCCTATATCGAAATTCCTTTCAGCCGCTGCCGGGAAGCGGCATACAGTCTGGGGGAAAAGCAGAACGAAGCATATCTGGAAGAATATCTGCTGTATTGTCAGAAAAGCACCATGTCGCAGGAGTGCCGCGACGAACAGCTGGATGCCATTTTTCTGCACGAAAGTTCGGGAAAGATGCTGCGGAAGATGCTTGTGCGGGAGGACTGCTGCAAAAATCTGTTCAGCTATGTCAGGCGCTTCCGGCTGCTCTGCAATGAAACGGAGCGGATGAGCACATATCGGTATCGTTTGTATTCACCGTCTCGTTTTCCTGCATTGGCAGCGAAAAATCATTATTATAACGGCCGGGACGATGCGGCCGTCACGGAACTGCTCAGCGGAGAAGAAAAATGGAAGCCGATGCATCTTGCCTTGCTGTGTGCTGTTACGGCTTCGGCCGGCGATAACGAAAAAATAGCATCTCTGTGCCGGAAATATCTGGACAGCAATCTGCCGCTGCAGGTGAGAGCTGCCTTGCTGGCGGGGCTTCCCGATGCCCGGCGCGCGCAGCTGTATGCGTTAGGCAGCAAATATCCGGTCCTTGCGAAGGATTTTGCGGCCATGCCGAGTGAGCTGCAGTACCGTTACGCGGATGCTCTGCAGCTGATGCCGGATTGTATCCCGGCTATGAAGCCGCTGATCCGGGAACTGCTTGACCGCGGAGAGAACAGGAAGGCGGCGGGACTGATCGCTAAAGCTTCCGACCGGTTCGGCTGCGCCGCCCTGCGTCCGATCACGGAAATGCTCCCTTACGGGGCCTGCTTCTGCGCATTTCTGTCTGCTTATGGGGAAAAAAAGAACGAATACCGTCCTGTGCTGCGCAGCATCCTGACCGGGATCCGGGCGGAGGATTCGGAACATCTTCTGGATTATTTTCAGCTGGAGTATCAGCTGTATGAAAACGATCAGACGGATTATACGTTGACGCTTCCGGGGCTTGGGCTGACGCTTCTGAGCCTGCATGAAACGCCGGATGGCTGCCTGATCACGCAGTCACTGCTCGCCCGGAGCGATGCGCCTGTTTTTGCGGAAGCGGTGCTGAAAGCCGCGAAGGGACAGTACGCGGATGAGATCCGCCGCGGCCATGAAATGCTGGAACAGCAGCGCCTTGCCAAAGAAGAGCAGCAGCGAAAAAACCTCCTTCTGGATGAGATCGAAAGGTTCCGGCGGAATACGGAGGCAGCCGGGGCCGCGCTGGCGGAGAATTCGCTGGCAGATGTGGAATTTGCCTTTTCGGATGAAGTACATTACGGAGAATACAGGCTGGAGATGCGTGTGGGGATCAGCCGCTTTTATGTGGTGAGAAGACCCATGGCTTTCTTTGATGCCATCCGCTATGAGACTTCGGTACAATACGGAAAACAGCTGGCTTTCTGTCACCGGCTGGAAAATTTCAAAGAGGACAAACGCGAAGCGCTCAGCTACCTGACCTCGGTATTCGGCGACAGGCTCACGGGCAGTACGGATAAGTATCTGTCCGTCAGCACCGAGGTGCTGATACACCTTCTGGAGGCTTTGCGCGGCTGCCGGATATTCTGGAACGACACGCCGATTGCCGTCACGCTGGAGCCCCGGCATTTCAGATACTGCCTGAATCCGGAAGGCGTGCTGGAGATGGCAGATCCTTCCGCAGCCGGTTTGCAGGTCATATACGGCTATGAAACCCTGCTGCTCGATATGCAGAGAGCACGCATGGATATCCTGGCCGGGGACCGCACCGAAAAACAGCTGTTCCGGCTGGCGAAGCAGCTGCGCGGACGTTCTCTTGCGGATGTCCTTACCGATTTTCGCGACGGGGTATATGCTTCCGCGGCGGAACTGATCGACATTGCGCCCGAACTGCAGGATAAAATGACGGTCAGCGAGCTCACGATCGAGGCGTATTTTGATTTCCAGAAAACGGATATCCTGCTTCGTACGCGTTATATGCGGGGGGATGCCGAGGTGCCGGAAACTGCCGTATCGCTGCCTTTGGACCTTAGCCGCGACCGTGCGTACCGGCAGTATATCACCGACATGGGATTTGCGCCGGAGCAGGAGAACGGCCTGCGGGTGCTTTCCGATGATTCGAAGATCCTGCAGTTTTTCAGAATGGATTTCTCCGATCTGAAGAAGCTGTGCAGGGTATATCTGTCCGAAGAGATCCGCGGGAAAAGTCTGATGCGGCTGGGGCGCGAGGTCATCCGCATCGAGTATCATAATAATCTGTTCGAGGCATTTCTGGCCGAAACGGTCTATACGGACAGAGAACTGGAAAGCATCCTGAAGGCGATCCGGAAAAAGAAAAAATTTGTACTGCTGTCCGGCAGCCGTATCGTAGCGCTGGACGATGAAGACGCCCTGCAGTTCGCCGAGACCGTTGCGGATCTGGGACTGAATGAGAAGGCGCTTTCCGAGCGGCAGCAGGTATCTGTCGTGCAGTCGTTAAAGGCGATGGCACATCAAAGCAGCTGCGAGGCGGACGAGTATCTTCGCCGGATGACGGACGACCTGCGGGCCTTCAAAGAGAACGCTTATCCGCTGCCGGCTGTCCGGGCGGAGCTTCGGCAGTATCAGAAAGAGGGCTATTATTGGCTGAAAACGCTTGCCAAGTATCATATGGGCGGTATTCTGGCCGACGAAATGGGCCTGGGCAAGACGCTTGAAATGATCACGCTCCTGAAATCAGACGATACACCGGCCCCCAGTCTTGTCGTATGCCCCAAAAGCCTGGTCTTTAACTGGCTCAATGAATTCCGACGTTTTGACGGGGAGACGAAAGTCATTTCTCTGTACGGACAGCAGGCACAGCGCCGCCAGCAGCTGGAGGAGATGGCCGCGGACGAAAAAGCGGTCTATATCACCTCTTACGATTCGCTGCGGCAGGATGCCGGCCTGTATACAGCTCCGTTCCGGTATCTGATCCTGGATGAGGGGCAGTTCATCAAGAACATCCATGCCAGAAAGACCCTGTCCGTGAAGGGCCTGAATGCGGAATTCCGCTTTGTACTCACCGGAACGCCGATCGAGAACAATATCCTGGACCTGTGGAGCATTTTTGATTTCCTGATGCCGGGCTATTTTGACGAAGTATCCGAGTTCAGAAACCGCTGGATGCGGGAAGAGGCTTATGAAGGACTGGTGACGCGCCGTGCAGCGCCCTTTATCCTGCGGCGGACGAAGGCGGAGGTCCTGCATGATCTTCCCGAAAAGTTCGAACGGATATTGACGGCGGAAATGACGCCGGAGCAGCGCAAGTGCTACGAGGCCTATCAGACCGAGGCACGGCGGCGGATGGAGAAGGGCGGCAAGGCCTTCGAACTGCTTCCGTATCTGACGCGCCTGCGCCAGCTGTGCGATGACCCCGGCCTGTTTCTGGAAAACTATACGGGCGGCAGCGGCAAGATGGATACGCTGACGGAATTGACGGAGACATATCTGGAAAATGGTCATAAACTGCTTGTTTTTTCGCAGTTCGTAACGGCCCTGCAGAAGGCGGCGGAGCTGCTGAAGGAACGGAATATCGAGTATTATATGCTCGACGGTTCCACACCGGCCGAAAAGCGGATGGAAATGACGGAGCGCTTCAACGAGCCCGGCGGGGTCGGGGTCTTCCTGATATCTCTGAAAGCCGGCGGCTCTGGCCTGAATCTGACCGGCGCGGACACGGTGATCCACCTGGATCCCTGGTGGAACCCGGCTGCGGAGGAACAGGCTTCGGACCGTGCGCACCGTATCGGCCAGAAGCGTCAGGTAGAGGTCATCCGGCTGATCGCGGAAAATTCCATAGAGCAGAAGGTCATAGAACTGCAGGATCTGAAGAAGGACCTCATCGACCGTGTGATCGCCCATGACGACAGTGCCGTTTCCTCGGTCACACTGGAAGATATTGCTTTTTTGCTTCACTGACTGACAGACGGGAGAAGGCGCAGCTGCGGAAGGCTTGCTTTTGCAGTTGCAAATTTCTCCCGTTTTGTTATATAATACACAATGGTTTTGTGTGCGGAACGCCGAATTTTCCTGTTCCGCATACGGGAGGGACTATGCTGCAGCTGGGGAAAACACAGGAACTGACGGTCATACGGTTTACGGATAACGGGGCGTATCTGGGGGAGAATCTGCAGGCGGAAAAGCAGGTGCTTCTGCCGAAAAAGTATGTTCCCGCAGGGACGGAGACGGGAAACAGGATCTCCGTATTTCTGTATAAGGATTCCGAAGACAGGTGGATCGCAACGACCCTGCAGCCGCTTCTGGAGGTCGGCTCCTTCGGCTATCTGAAGGTCGCGCAGGTGACGAAGGTCGGTGCCTTCCTTTCCTGGGGCTTATCCAAGGATCTGTTCCTGCCGTATAAGGAACAGCGGGGCGAACTCCGGCCCGGGCAGGAGGTCCTTGTTTCCGTATATGTGGATAAGTCGGAACGGCTTTCCGCAACGATGTATGTAGACCGGTATTTCCGCTCGGATTCTCCGTATCGGAAAGGCGACAGAGTCAGCGGCCGCATTTACGGGGTGCATCCGGAGATCGGTGCCTTTGTGGCGGTGGACGATATCTACTATGGTCTGATCCCCCGTCAGGAACTGTATGAGAAGGTCAGGATCGGGGACTGTGTAGAGGCACGGGTGCTTCAGGTTAGACCGGACGGCAAACTGAATCTTTCGATCCGCGAAAAAGCCTACCGGGCGATGGACGGCGACAGCCTTGTGATCCTGGAACATATCAAGGCGGCCGGCGGTATCCTGGGCCTGGGAGACAAGACCGATGCCGTATTTATTCAGGCGGAACTTTCCATGAGCAAAAGTGCCTTCAAACGTGCGGCGGGCCATTTGATGAAGGCGGGGAAGATCCGGATCTTTGATGACCGCATAGAGCTTTCGGAGGAGATATGATTGAACTTCGCCATGTTTCCGTAATATATCCGGACGCGGATGCTCCGGCACTGGATGATATCGATTTGAGCATCCGTGACGGTGAATTCGTTTTTATCATCGGTGACAGCGGCGCCGGCAAGAGTACTTTGCTGCGTCTGCTGCTCGGTGAACAGAGGCCGTCCTCAGGCGAGATCCTGGTGGATGACCGTAATATAGGTGCGCTGAAAAAACGCGAGCTTCCGTATCACAGACGTCAGTTCGGCGTGGTATTTCAGGATTTCCGTCTGTTCCAGGAAGAGACGGTATATCAGAATGTCGCATATGCCATGCGTGTCCTTGCCGCGAGGAAGCGGACCATCGCCAAAAGGGTGCCGATGGCACTTTCCCTGGTGGGGATGGAGGGCAAGGCCGAAAGCTATCCGCCGCAGTTATCCGGCGGGGAACAGCAGCGTACCGCCATTGCCAGAGCGATCGTGAACGGCCCCATGTATCTGCTGGCGGATGAACCGAGCGGCAATCTGGACCCCGTGAATACCGAAGACGTCATGCTTCTGCTGCAGCATCTCGCCGCCAAAGGGACGACGGTGCTGGTCGTGACGCATGATCTGGCAGCGGTCAAACGTTACGGAGGACGCGTACTGCAGCTGAAGGACGGAAAGCTTGTCCGCGACGCACGGATCGGAGGCAGCCATGAGATTTCTTGAAACGGCCCTTTTCCTGCTGGGGCGCGGCTTCCGGAACATTTGGAAGCATAAGCTTGCCTCGTTCTTTTCGTTCTGCATCATCGCCGCGACGCTGCTTTTGTTTTGCTTTGCGGCTTCGGTTTCGGCAAATCTGAATTTCCTGGTGAAAACCGCTTCCGACGAAGTGGGGATCACTGCTTTTTTTGAAGAAAATATCAGCGAGGAAGAAATAGCGGCGCTGCGCGGACAGATCGAAGCCCGCAGCGAGTTTTCCCATATGCGGTATATCTCGGCCGAAGAAGCCTGGGAAAATTTCAAGTCGGTCTATTTTGCGGAAAATGAAGACCTTGCTTCCGGCTTTTCCGAGGATAATCCTCTGGCAGATTCCGCCTCTTTCGAGATCTTTCTGAACGATTCCCGTTCGCAGGATGCTTTTGTCGTCTGGCTGAAAGGTCTGTCGGGGATCCGCAAAGTGAATTACGCGGCGTCCCTGCTCGAAGGCGTGAATTCCGTGCGGCGCTTCCTGCTTGCCGCGAGCGTATTGACCATCGGCGTGCTGATCGTGATCGCGGTGCTGCTGATCAGCAACAGCATTTCCATGACCATTGAACTGCGGCGTCAGGAGATCCATATCCAGCGGTATATCGGCGCGACCAATGCCATGATCCTTTGCCCTTTCCTGCTGGAGGGCTTTATCACGGGGCTGGTCGGTGCAGGCGTTCCGCTGCTGATCGTGCTCGGCAGCTACAATAAGCTGATCGGCAGGCTTGCCGCGGAGCTCGGTACTTTCGGCTCCGGGCTGAAGTTCCTGCCTCTCGGAAGGATCGCGGCATTGACCGTGCCGACGGCACTGCTGCTCGGTGTCGGGCTGGGCATCCTGGGCAGCCTGCTTTCCATCCGTAAACATTTGAAGGTGTGATACAGGGGAAAATCATGAAAGAAAATCGCTTTACAAAAGGCTTTTTGGCCGGCCTGCTGTGTACGGTCATTGTGATAGCGGCTGCCGCGCTTGTTTCCGAGTTTTCCCGCGGCAATCATGCCGCAGATCCTTCCTCTTTCGAAAACGGCGAAGAAACGGCGGAAGGCGGGAAGGATGCTGCACCGTTTTCTCTGCTGCAGGCATATCTGGATAAGTATTATTGCCTGGATTATGACAAAGACGCTATGGAACTGGCCGCGAAAAAGGCTTATATTGCCGGCCTCGGAGACCCGTACTCCGTCTTTCTGACGGCGGAAGAATTTGATGAGATGATGGAAGATGCCGACGGAGCATATTGCGGCGTCGGTATGGAGGCGGTCCAGCTGAAGGATGCGCCGGAGATCATCGTGAACCGTGTGTTCCGGAATTCTCCCGCGATGGAAGCCGGACTGCAGCCCGGGGACATTTTGAAAAAAGCGGACGAAACCGATCTGACTGCGCTTTCGCTTGCCGATGCGGTCAGCCTGATCCGCGGTGAGGAAGGGACCTTTGTGAACCTGACGGTTTTTCGGGCATCTGCGGGGGAAACGCTTCAGTTCCGGCTGGAACGCCGCCCGGTCGAAGAAGATACCGTCGATTACAGGATGCTGCAGGACGGGATCGGCTACATTTTGCTGTACGGCTTTGAGGAAGTATCTCCCCACCAGATGCAGCAGGCGATCGATGCACTGAAAGAGCAGGGGATGCAGAAGCTTGTGCTCGATCTGCGCGGGAATCCTGGCGGATTGCTCACCTCGGTCCTCGGCATCACAGGCATTTTCCTGGAAAACGGCCGCCAGATATTCTACATGCAGGATAAGAACGGTACGATCTTTACCTACAACGCGTCCGGCCAGTATCATTATGACGGAAAAATGGCTGTCCTCGTGAACGGGTTATCGGCAAGCGCTTCGGAGGTATGTTCCGGCGCTTTGAAGGATCAGGGCCGCGCCGCTGTCATCGGTACGCAGACCTTCGGGAAAGGCATCGTCCAGAGCTTCTATGTGCTGCCGGACCAGACTGCCCTCAAGCTGACGACGCATTATTATCATACGCCCTCGGGAGCAGCTATCCACGGTGTCGGGATCACCCCGGATACCGTGATCTCGGACGATCCCGCGACGGAAGAGGACGAGGTGCTGGAAGAGGCAATCCGTCAGCTGCTTTCGGAGAAATAATATGCAGAAGATCAAGAATGATATCCGGGACCGCAGCTTTGAGCCGGTATATCTGCTGTACGGACCGGAGGGGTATCTGCGCCGCAATTTGAAAAATGCTCTTCGCGAAGCGATCACCGGTTCGGATGAAATGAATTGCACCTATCGGGAAGGAAAGATCTCCGACCTGCAGGAAGTCCGGGATATCGCGGAGACGGTCCCGTTTTTTGCCGAAAGGCGTCTCGTCATTCTGGAAAATACAGGCTGGCTGAAAAAAGGCGGAGATGAGCTGGCTGCCTGGCTGCCGGGGATCCCTTCCTTTACGGTCCTGCTCCTGATCGAAGAAGAAGCGGACAAGCGCACGAAGCTTTTCAAAGCCATCGGCAAATGCGGCTACGCGGCCGAATGTAAAGCTCTGTCCGAAGGGGATATGCAGAAATTCGTGCTGGCGAAGCTGCAGGCCGAAAAGGTTCGCATCACCCCGGACGCGCTGGAACTGTTTCTGGAACGGGCCGGCGAAAGTATGGACCGCGCCGAAACGGAGCTTGAAAAGCTGATCTCCTATGTGTACGGGAAAGAAGGGATCCGCCGCGCCGATGTGGAGGCTTTATGCGCTCAGACCGCCCAGAACCGCGTTTTTGAAATGATCGACGCAGTGGTGAGCGGGCATCCGAAGGAGGCCTTCGCGATGTACGGAGATCTGATCGCTTTGAAGGAACCGCCCGTGAAGCTGATGTTTTTGCTGACCCAGCAGGTCAACCGCATGCTGCAGGTCCGCGAGCTGCTCGACAGGGGGCTTCGCTACGAGGCGATCGCGGAAGAAACGGGCATCCGCAGCTTTGCCATCCGGAAATATGCCGGTCAGGTCCGTAATCTGACGGTCCCGGAGCTGCGTGCCGATTTGGAAAAAATGGCTGAATACGATGCGGATGTGAAAACAGGCCGCCTGGACGGAGGAATTGCCCTGGAGCTCGCGCTGACCGAGCTGGGCCGGAAGCATGATTGAAACAGGAGAGAAAAAAGAACGGGTGATCCTGGCAGCCGTGTCCGAAGAGGATCAGGATAAAACAATCGCCTCGCTGCAGGAATTGGGCGAGCTGGCCAAAACGGCCGGGGCAGAGGTCCTGGAACTGTTTATGCAGTGCCGTGAGCACCCGCATCCGGGAACTTACCTGGGAAGCGGCAAGCTGGAGGAACTGAAGGCCCGTGTGGAAGAACTGCACGCGGACGGGATCATCTGCGACGATGAACTCACGCCTGCGCAGCAAAGGAACATGGAGCGCATCCTGCAGACGAAGATCATGGACAGGACGCTGGTGATCCTGGATATTTTTGCGCAGAGAGCCGCGACGCGGGAAGGCATCATCCAGGTGGAGCTGGCGCAGCTGCGCTATCGGGCGGTACGGCTGACCGGCATCGGGACGGAAATGTCCCGTCTGGGCGGCGGGATCGGTACCAGAGGCCCCGGTGAAAGCAAGCTGGAAACGGACCGCCGTGTGATACACAGCCGGATCTCGCATTTGAAGGCGGAACTGGACGAGGTGATCCGTCACCGTGAACTGGCGCGTGACCGCCGCCGTCAGAGCGCGGTGCCCGTGGCCGCCATCGTGGGATATACGAATGCCGGGAAAAGTACGCTGCTGAACCGATTGACCGGCGCGGACATCCTCGCCGAAGATAAATTGTTTGCCACTCTGGATCCGACGACCCGGCGGCTGGCACTGCCCGGCGGTGAGGAAGTTTTGCTGACGGATACGGTCGGCTTTATCTGCAAGCTGCCGCATCATCTGGTAGATGCCTTCAAAAGTACGCTGGAGGAGGCCAAGTACGCGGATGTGATCCTGCATGTGGCGGATGCTTCCAATCCGCAGCTGGAGCTGCAGATGAAGACCGTCTACACGACCTTGAAGAATCTGGGCGTGGAAGGCAAGCCGGTCATTACCGCTTTCAATAAATGCGACCTGTCCGGCGCGGGCGGGCTGCTGTGGGATGCGCATGCCGACAGGACCGTGAAGATCTCGGCGCTGACCGGCGAGCATCTGCCTGAATTGGTATCTGCCCTGTCCGAGGTCCTGCAGGATCAGAAGGTGCTGATCGAAAAGGTATTTCCTTATCAGCGCAGTGCCGATGTGGCGGCCGTCCATAAGTACGGGACGGTCCTGGAAGAAGAATATCTGTCCGAGGGGATACGCCTGAAAGCGTATGTCCCCAAGAAATTGAATTTGTAGGAGGGTACGTCTGTGGGAATCGCACAGGATCATATCCGGAATTTTTCGATCATTGCGCATATCGATCACGGCAAAAGTACGCTGGCGGACCGTATCATTCAGATGACCGGCCTGCTTACGGACCGTGAGATGCAGGATCAGGTCCTGGACAATATGGATCTGGAACGGGAACGCGGCATCACCATCAAGTCCCAGGCCGTCCGGACTATTTATAAGGCGAAGAACGGAGAGGAATATATCCTGAATCTGATCGATACGCCCGGCCATGTGGACTTCAATTATGAGGTATCGCGCAGTCTGGCAGCCTGTGACGGTGCCCTGCTGGTAGTGGACGCGGCCCAGGGGATCGAGGCCCAGACGCTTGCAAATGTATATCTGGTGCTGGATAACGACCTGGACGTGATACCCGTCATCAATAAGATCGACCTGCCCAGTGCGGATCCGCACCGCGTGATAGAGGAAATTGAAGATGTCATCGGTCTGGAAGCGCAGGATGCGCCTCTGATCTCCGCCAAGAACGGGATCAATATCGACCAGGTGCTGGAAGCGGTCGTGCACCGCCTGCCCGCGCCGAAGGGAGATCCCGATGCGCCTCTGCAGGCTTTGATCTTTGACTCTTTCTACGACAGCTACCGCGGCGTGGTGGTTTTCTTCCGCGTGAAGAACGGCCGTATCCGCAAAGGGATGCAGGTGAAAATGATGGCCACCGGCGCTTCCTATGACGTAGTGGATGTGGGCTATTTCGGTGCGGGGCAGCTGATACCGTGCGATGAGCTCAGTGCCGGCATGGTCGGCTATCTGACTGCCAGCATCAAGAATGTGAAGGATACGCGTGTCGGCGATACCATCACCGAGGTGGAGAGGCCGACAGCCGCCGCCCTTCCCGGCTATAAGAAGGTGCAGTCGATGGTATTCTGCGGGATGTATCCCGCGGACGGCGCCAAATATCCCGATCTGCGCGATGCTTTGGAAAAGCTTCAGCTGAACGATGCTTCGCTCATGTACGAACCGGAAACGTCCGTGGCCCTGGGCTTCGGCTTCCGCTGCGGCTTTTTGGGGCTGCTGCATCTGGAGATCATCGAAGAACGTCTTGAACGGGAATATAATCTGGATCTGGTCACGACGGCTCCCAGTGTCGTCTATAAGGTGCATAAGCTGAACGGCGAGGTCATCGACCTGTCCAATCCGACGAATCTGCCGGATCCCGCCGAGATCGAGTATATGGAAGAACCGGTAGTCTCTGCCGAGATCATGGTCAAATCCGAATTCATCGGTGCTATCATGGATCTGTGCCAGGAGCGGCGCGGCATCTATAACGGAATGGAATATATCGAAGATACGAGAGCTTTGTTAAAGTACGATCTTCCGCTCAATGAGATCATTTATGACTTCTTTGACGCTCTGAAATCGCGTTCGCGCGGCTATGCTTCGCTGGACTACAATATGAAGGGCTATGTGCAGGCTCCGCTTGTCAAGCTGGATATCCTGATCAACAAAGAAGAAGTGGATGCGCTTTCCTTTATCGTGCATGAATCGACTGCCTATGAGCGCGGACGGAAAATGTGCGAGAAGCTGAAGGATGAGATCCCCCGGCATCTGTTCGAAGTCCCGATCCAGGCAGCCATCGGCAGCAAGATCATTGCCCGTGAGACCGTGAAGGCCGTCCGCAAGGATGTGCTGGCTAAGTGCTACGGCGGTGATATTTCCAGAAAGAAAAAGCTGCTTGAAAAGCAGAAGGAAGGGAAAAAGCGTATGCGTCAGATCGGCAACGTAGAGGTCCCTCAAAAGGCCTTTATGGCTGTTCTGAAGCTCGACGAGGAATAATGCGGAGGTCGGATGGGCATGGGAAACCTGTGTGTTTTCCGTGCCGCCCGGCCTTTTTATGTCTGAAAATGTAAGGAAAGGATGAAAAAATGGTCAAAAAAAAGCCGCTGAGCGTTTATATACATATCCCTTTTTGTGTTCGCAAGTGCAATTACTGCGATTTTGCGTCCTTTCCCTCCGATGCGGCCGGTATGTCCGTCTATGTGCGTGCTTTGATGCAGGAACTGCACGGCTATGAGACCCTTGCCAGTCTGTATCAGATCCGCACCGTCTTTTTCGGCGGCGGAACGCCTTCCCTGCTCCCGACGGTCCAGCTGGAACGCATCCTGAATGAGCTGCGGTCCTCCTTCAGCTGGGACCCGCATCCGGAAATCAGCATGGAAAGCAATCCCGGGACACTTACGGAGGAAAAACTGTGTGACTGCCGCAGCATGGGGATCAACCGGCTCTCCATCGGCCTGCAGTCCGTCCATAACGACGAATTGAAGCTGCTCGGTCGGATCCATGATTACGATACCTTCCTGCGCAGCTATGAGCAGGCCAAAGCGGCCGGCTTTGATAATATCAATGTCGATCTGATGAGCAGCCTGCCGTATCAGACGGCTGAAAAATGGGAGAGCAGTCTGCGGACCGTGGCCGAATTGAAGCCGGCCCATATTTCCGCCTATTCTCTTTCCATCGAAGAAGGAACGCCCTTTTATGATCAATTCGGGCAGCTTCCCGGTTCCGTGGCGCTTCCGACCGAGGAAGCCGACCGGGAAATGTACCGCAGCACGCGGCGCATCCTGGAGGAATACGGCTACCATCGCTATGAGTTTTCCAATTATGCGCAGCCGGGGCGGGAGTGCCGCCATAATCTCGCTTATTGGACGGGCGGGGAGTATATCGGCGTCGGACTGAGCGGGGCGTCATATCTGGCGCATCGGCGTTATACGAATCCGAAACAGCTGCAGGAGTATCTTGCGGAGGCGCGCCATGCCTACGAAAACAGCAAGAAGACGGCTCCGCTCAGCCGGAAGGAAGAAATGGAAGAATTCATGTTCCTGGGGCTCAGAACGATGCGCGGTATCTCCCGTCAGGAATTCCGCAGCCGTTTCGGAGAATCTTTCCCGGGATGTTATGAAAAGACGCTTCTCGACCTGTACAATAAGGGGTATATCACGAAATTAAACGACCGTTTTGCCCTGACGGAGGACGGGATCGATGTCAGCAACGTGATTTTGGCAGAGTTTTTGATGGATTAGGAGCCACAGCACATGAAGATCCGAATGATTCTCGGCGCGGCAGGCAGCGGAAAATCCACGGCTTTGCTGCGGCAGGCCGTGAAGGCAGCCGCGGCGAATCCGGGGCGACGCTATTTCTGCCTGGTGCCGGAACAATTTACGCTGGAGACCCAGCGCCGGCTGGTAAAGGAACATCCGCGCGGCGCGATGCTGAATATGGAAGCCGTCAGCTTTGCACATCTGGCAGACCGGGTCTTTCGTGAGACCGGTGAGGACAAGAAGAATCTGCTGGAGGAGCCGGCAAGGCATTTGATGATCGCATTGGCGCTGCAGGATGTCAGCGCCGACCTGCGTGTGTACCAGAGAGCCGCCGGCAAGGCATGGTTCACCGAGCGTCTGGCCAGCTTATTTGCGGAATGGGATATGAATGCGGTCGGCCCGGAGCGTCTGCGCGAATTGGCAGCCGATGCCTCGCTGACGCCTCTGCTGCAGAAAAAACTGACGGAACTGGCCCTGATCCGCGGAGCCTTCATGAAGCGGCTGGGAGAGAACAACGTTACGAAGGAATCTCTGCATCCGCGTCTTGCAGCGCTCCTGCCGAAGAGCGGTGCTTACAGCGGTGCCGAGTTTTTTGTGGACGGCTTCACGGGATTTACTGCGGCCCAGTACCGGATCCTGGAAGAATTGATGTCCCGCTGCAGCGGCATCACCTTCACGGTCGTGCTCCCGCAGGATGTGAACCCCTGGAGCAGAGCCGGCGCGGCGGATGTTTTCGCCATGAGCCTGGAAATGATTTACCGCCTGCAGCAGTGTGCAGAGCATGTCGGCAGGGAAACGGAGATCACGTATGCGGGCGGGGCGCCTGCGCGGCCGGCGGA
>JAZLHR010000107.1:0-4142 GCA_045616945.1 Lachnospiraceae bacterium
GGAGGAGATCATCGTCGGCGTGGTCGGTGTACTGCAGTTCGACGTATTGATGTTCCGTCTGCAGAATGAATACAATGTCGAAGCCAGACTGGATATCCTCCCCTACGAGCACATCCGCTGGATCGTGGGCAATGAGATCCCTCCGGAAAAGATCCAGGGCACTTCGGATATGAAGCGCGTCTGCGATCTGAAGGGCAGCCCGCTGCTTCTTTTCACCAACAGCTGGAGCCCCGGAATGGTCCTGGACCGCAACCCCGGGCTCAAGCTGGCTGAGTTCAGTAAAAACTGACAGGAGGCTTTCATGAACTGTCCTTTTTGCAATGACGAAAATACGAAGGTGATCGATTCCCGCCCCGCCGAAAACAACGCGATCCGCCGCCGCCGTTTCTGCACCGTGTGCGGCAAGCGTTTCACGACCTTTGAGCGCGTGGAGGTGCTGCCCCTGATCATTATCAAAAAGGATGGGGTACGCGAGGAATTTGACCGGAGCAAGATAGAACGCGGCATCCTGCGGGCCTGTCATAAGCGGCCTGTTTCCGTGGAACAGGTGACAGCCCTGGTGGACGATGTGGAGAACGAACTGCTGACCGGCGGCGAAAAAGAGATCCCCACGAATGAGATCGGCGAACTGGTCATGAAGAAGCTGAAAAATCTGGACGATGTTGCCTACGTCCGTTTTGCCTCCGTCTACCGGGAATTCAAGGATGTGTCCAGCTTCCTTTCCGAACTGGAAGCATTGATGACGAAGAAATGAGGCGGCTTCTGTATCCGTCGCTGCGGCTGGAAACGGTCTGGCAGCTCACGCCGGAGGTGCTTGGGGAAATGGATGTCGGCGGGATGATCTTCGATATCGACAATACCCTTGTATATCACGGGGCTCCTGCCGATGCCCGTACGGAGGCTTATTTTGCCGGGCTGCATGCGGCCGGTATCCGGACCTTCTTCGTCTCCAATAACGGCGAGGCGCGGGTGCGCCCCTTCGCTGAGGCACTTGCCAGCGGTTTTTGCTGCCGGGCACACAAGCCAGGAAGACGCGGTTTTGAGACTGCGGTGCAGGCGATGCAGCTGCCGCGGGAACGGATCCTGACCGTGGGAGACCAGATCTTTACGGATATATGGGGCGCCGGCCGCAGCGGGATCCGGAGCGTTCTGGTGACTCCGCTTGGGCCCAAAGAGCCGTTCGGTACGAAATTAAAACGCTTTCCGGAAAAAATCGTGCTCTTTTTCTTCAAAATGCATGAAAAATGCTTGAACAGAAGAGAAAAATAGTGTAAAATGGCACGGCTAGGGATGCTACGAGATCATAGTACTCCCGGTCAAGCTTGAATATACCAGCCAAGGAGGTTATTATGGTTTCAGCAGGTGATTTTAAGAACGGTATTACGATCGAGTACGACGGCGGTGTATGGCAGATTGTCGAGTTCCAGCACGTTAAGCCCGGCAAAGGTGCTGCTTTTGTCCGTACCAAAATGAAGAATATCATCAGCGGCGGTGTTGTGGAAACTTCTTTCCGCCCTACCGACCGTTTTGAAAATGCGATCATCGAGCGCAAGGATATGCAGTATCTGTATGTGGACGGCGATATGTACTATTTCATGGATACCGAATCCTACGATCAGATCGCTTTGAACTCCGAACAGATCGGCGATACCCTGAAGTTCGTGAAAGAAAATGAGATGTGCAAGGTCTGCTCCTACAAGGGCAACGTTTTCTCCGTAGAGCCTCCTCTCTTTGTGGAATTGGAAATTACCGATACCGAGCCCGGCTTCAAGGGCAATACCGCTACCGGCGCAACCAAGCCCGCTACCGTTGAGACCGGCGCACAGGTTGCCGTTCCCCTTTTCGTAAACCAGGGCGACAAGATTAAGATTGATACCCGCACGGGCGAATATCTTTCCAGGGCCTGAGGATCATCGGGGCCTCCCGTCAGGGGGGCCCTTTTTTCGTTGTAAAATGAGGGTAGGATATGACGGAAGAAGAAAAAAAGAAGATTCGCGGCAAACGTCTGTTTCTGCTGGATATGGACGGAACGATCTATCTCGACGAGACTCTTTTTGACGGCACGAAGGAATTCCTGGCGGCCGTAAAGGCAGTCGGAGGAAGATACATTTTTCTGACGAACAATTCCTCCCGCGGGACGGAAGCTTATATCGAGAAAATGCGCCGTCTGGGGATCTCTGCCGTTCCGGAGGATTTTGTGACCTCTGCGGATGCGGCTGTCGAGTATCTGTCGGAAAATTTCGGGACGGAACGGAAAATGTACGTCTGCGGAACGGAATCTCTGAAACAGATGCTGCGGGATGCCGGTTTTCAGGTAGCAGAGGAACCGGAAGCAGATGTGGAAATGGTCCTTTTGGGCTACGATACTGAGCTGACTTATAAAAAACTGACGGATTGCTGCTGTCTGCTGAACCGCGGAGTACGGTACACGGCGACCCACCCGGATCTGGTCTGCCCTGTATCCTACGGCTTTGCGCCGGACTGCGGCAGCGTTATCAATATGCTGGAAACCGCGACCGGACGCCGGCCGCTGGTCATCGGCAAACCGGAGCCTGCCATGCCGCTCCTGGCCATGAAGCGCACCGGCTTTTCCCCGGAGGAGACCGCCGTGGTGGGGGACCGCCTGTATACGGATGTTGCCTGCGGTCTGAACGCCGGGATCGACGCCGTGTTCGTCCTGAGCGGGGAAGGCGTAAGGAGCGATATAGAAAAATACCGTATTCAGCCGAGCTTCGTCCTGGAAAATATCCGCGAGCTGTGCGATATATTTACGGGCAGGGACGGCGGAAAGGAACCGAAAGCATGAATAGAGGCGACGAATTGAAGCAGGGCCTGGAGCAGCTCCGCACTCTGGCGGCGGAGAAGCGGAACCGGGTCACGGTCGGTGAGATCCTGGCAGCATTTCCAACCTTGGAAATGAGCCGGGAGCGTGTGGCGGCCATCTACGATTATCTCGCAGGGGAAGGGATCACGGTCGAAGACTATGTGCCTCACGACACGGAGAGCATGACCGTGGGAGAGGCCGAGGAGCGCTCCCTGCTGGGCGGCGAAGAAGACCGGATGGATGAAGAAGAAAAGCAGGTCTACGAAATGTATCTGGAAGACCTGGCATCGGTCCCTCCTCTCGGGACGGAAGAGGAACAGCAGCTGCTCAGGCAGCTGGCCGAAGGCAGTCCGGCCGGGAAAAAAGCCGCGAAGGACCGGTTGGCAGAGGGAAATCTGCGCTGGGTACTGAAGCTGGCAAAGCAGCACAGCGGACTGGACGTGCCCCTGGGAGATCTGATCCAGGAGGGCAATATGGCGCTTCTGACCGGTCTGCAGGAATATACCGGGACCGTCGACTGGGCCGATTTCCTGGAGGACAGGATCCGCAGTGCCATGCGGGAACTGATCCGTGAACAGAACGGATATGACCGTATGGAGGAGCGTCTGACCGGGGAAGCCAACCGTATATTGGAACTGACGCAGAAGCTGGAGGAAGAGGAAAACAGGGCCATTTCGGTGGAAGAGATCTCCGAACAGCTGAAGCTGCCGCGTTCCCGCGTGGAAGAGGTCCTTCGCGAATCCGCCAGAGCCATCCTGAATGCGCAGAAGTAAATGCGCTGCGGCGCTGCAGCCGGAATCGGAAATGAGGGCACTGCCGGAAAATCGGATAAAAAATGCAAACTTTGCCGGGCAGCCTTCGTTTTATTAACGGATATTGTACGAAATCATGCTTTTTTTAGGAACAGAATCATAAAAAACGGTTTACCATTGGGCAAAGTTATGTTAGAATGAGTCCGTTTGTGAAATACATTTCATGAATCTATTTTAGGAGGATTTCTCTATATGAAGAAGTGGGTCTACCTTTTCAAAGAAGGCAATGCAACCATGCGCAACCTTCTGGGCGGTAAAGGCGCTAACCTGGCTGAGATGACCAATATCGGTCTGCCTGTTCCCCAGGGTTTCACTATCACTACCGAAGCCTGCACGCAGTACTATGAGGACGGCAGACAGGTAAACGACGAGATCATGGCTCAGGTAATGGAATACGTAGCCAAGATGGAAGAAATGAACGGCAAGAAGTTCGGCGATCTGAAGAACCCCCTGCTGGTTTCCGTTCGTTCCGGCGCACGTGCTTCCATGCCCGGTATGATGGACAC
>JAZLHR010000108.1:0-22705 GCA_045616945.1 Lachnospiraceae bacterium
ACAAAAAATGGAGTAGCCACGCCTGTTTTGGAGCAAGGAAGGGCAAATAAACAGTGCATGTGCGGGGTTTTCTCATCCATGTGAACGACCGCGGAAATGATTGTCTTCTCGTCTTGATGCTTTCTGATGAAATCCAGTGCGTAAGAGAAATACTCTTTGACCCTAATGACTATAAACTCAAAGAAGAGGCAGTTACATTTTTGAAGTCTCGAGGACAGTATCGATTTTTGAGCAAATTTCATTCGTTACTTCAAAAATCGGTATCGCATTACACAGTTGATGAGGACGGGTCCGAACGGTTGATGCTGAAGTATTATGGAAAGCAATGGCTTTCATTTACCTAAACGTGAATTAAGTCAAAATATTGCCTAAAATAATAGGTTACTTCATCATTCCGAAATGAATAAATGCTTCCCGGATTGCTTCTTCCTTCTCCTTTGTGCAGTTCGGTTGCTTGGAATCCTCCAACTTCGGAAGATTGAAATTCTCCCGTTCGATGATTCCGCATTTACGTTTTGTTTGCGCGATATTCAGATTCGTTACATGCAGTCCGGTCTGCTCCATCACGTAATCCCTGATTCGCTCATAGGTCGCCTGACCGCGCTCGTCCTGCACCAGCTCTTCCACATCCACATCAATGTTGACATGAGTAACAGGATTTCTCAGAACTAAGAGGCATACCGTCTCTATATGTACCGTCTGCGGGAACATGTCTACGGGACGGACCTTTTCCGGGCGGTAGCCAGCAGCCAGCAGAACCTTCAGGTCCCGGGCCAGAGAGGCGGAATTGCAGGAGACGTAGACGATCTTATCCGGAAGGACGCGGGTCAGAGCGTCTAAAAGCTCCGGGCCGCAGCCCTTCCGCGGAGGGTCAAGGAATACGACATCCGGATGGCGGAAGCCCGGCAGTCCGGATTTTTCGGGGAAGACGGTTTCTGCCTCTCCCACAAAGAAATCTGCGTTGGCGATGCCGTTTCTGCGGGCGTGTTCACGCGCGTTTTCCACCGCGGCGGGAACGATCTCCACGCCGTATACATGGCCTGCGGCCCGGGCGGCGAAAAGACCGATGGTCCCGGTGCCGCAGTACAGATCCCAGACATCCTCCGTGCCGGTGAGTCCCGCATAGTCCAGGGCGGTCTGGTACAGCTTTTCCGTCTGGATGGGATTGACCTGGAAGAAGGAGAGCGGAGAAACGCGGAAAACGAGATCGCCGATGCTGTCCTCCAGATAGCCGGGGCCGAAAAGCGGCAGGACTTCGGTACCGAGGATCACGTTGGTGCGTTCCGTGTTGACGCAGAGGGAAATATCGGCCATCCCGGGAATGCTGCGGAGCGATTCGGTAAGCTCCGCGGCCGCGGGATATTTTCTCCCGTTGATGACGAGGCAGACGAGAACGGTCCCGAAGTGCCTGCTGTGACGGATCAGTACATGGCGCAGCAGGCCCCTGCCGCTTTCTTCGTCATAGGCCGGGACGCGGTGCGCCTCAGCGTGCCGCAGAATGATCTGCAGGATGTCCGCATCCGCCGGGGCTCCCAGCGCACAGGCCCGGACGGGCACGATGCGATGACTGCGTCCGGCATAAAATCCGGCGATCAGATGTCCTTCCTTGTCCGTACCGATGGGATACTGCGCTTTGTTGCGGTAATACCAGGGATCCTCCATGCCAAGAATGGGCTGCATGGGCGGCTCCATGATCCCGCCGAGGCGGATCAGATGCTGACGGACCTTATTCTCCTTGAAGCGCAGCTGGGCCGGGTAGGAGAGCGCCTGCAGCTGACAGCCGCCGCAGGGGGCTGCCGCCGGGCAGACGGGCACTGTGCGGTCGGGAGAGGGGGTGAGGATACGGTTCACCCGGGCATAGCCGTAGCTTCTGCCGGGTTTGGTGACAAGCACTTCGGCACAGTCTCCGACGACCGCATCTTTGACGAAAAGCGGATAGCCTTCTGCTTTTCCGATGCCCTCGCCTTCTTCGGTCATATCAGTGACGGTAACGGTGACGATATCATTCTTCGCGGGCATGGAGTACTCCTAAAAACGGCCCGGTGCCGTGAGCGCCGGGCCGGAAATCTGCATCAGTGTTCTGTTTCCGTGCGTCGGATATTGGAATCCAGGAATTTGTTGAAGCCGAGCCAGCCGAAACCGGTCGTATCGGAAAAAAGTTCCGACATGGTTTCGATCTTTGCATCCGTATCATCGGCATAGTGGAGTGCCAGAGCTTCTAGAAGCGCCGGCTTTTTCGGAGAACCGAATTCGAATTCGCCGTGGTGTGCTGCGATCAGGTGGCAGAGCTCATTTTTCGTGACTTCAGGGAAATCGGGGAAACCGACGGTCTTTTCGGTGATCATCTGGATACCGATGACGATGTGGCCCAGCAGCTGGCCCGCGTCGGTATAATCATTGGCCGGGAACGCGGACAGCTCACGTACCTTGCCGATATCGTGGCAGACAGCACCCGCCAGGAGCAGGTCACGGTTCAGCAGCGGGTACTGCCTGCAGTAAAAATCGCACAGCTCGGTCACACGAAGCGTATGCTGGAGCAGGCCGCCGGAGAAGCCGTGATGAACGGTCTTTGCGGCGGAACGGCTCTTGAATTCCTTGATAAAAGCAGGGTCATTTACGAAAAATGCCTCCAGCAGCCGGCGGAGGGAACCGTTTCCGACGGAACGGATGAACCCCAGCAGTTTTTCATACATGGCGTCTGTCGGGAAGGGACTTACGGGGATGAAATCGGAAGGAAGGTACTCCCCTTCGCGGGCGATACGGACGCGGCGGATGTTCAGCTGCAAGGCATTCTGGTAGCGGACCACCTCACCGTCGACCTTGATATAGTCGAAGGTCTCGAAATGATCGATCCCGGAACTGAGATCCCAGACCTTGCCGTCGGCGATCCCGGATTTGTCCTGTAAAGTCAGAGAGTAGTAATTGCGGCCGGTCTTGGTTTTGCCGGTCACTTTGTTCTTGCAGAGGAAAACTTCGCTGATCTGTTCTCCTTCACGCCAATTTTCGATGAAATGCATACGGAACTCCTTCTTTTATCTGTGAATCAAATTTACTTCCATCGTCAGAGGAATATAGCCGGTATTCCCTTTGCGGAGAAGAGTGATCCGGACCTCGGTCTTGTCAGGAAAAGTGGATAAATATTTCTGCAGGGCAAACAGTCCGGTGAGCTGAAAGCTTTCGATGTGGGTCAGGATATCGCCGCTCTGGATCCCCGCGGCACGCGCCGGGCTTTCGGGAACGGTGGAAGAAACAAAAATACCGGAAGAAACGCCGAGCTCACTTTGCTGGAGAGGCGTCAGAGTGATGCCGCGGACACCCAGGTAAGAAGTGGAACGGTTATTGCCGAGCTGATCCAGATAGGTCTTCAGCCCGGAAATGCCGATGGCGGAGATCTCGCCGGCGTCATTCGGGGAATCATCCAGCCAGCCGATCAGGTCCCCTTCCATATTGAACAGCAGACCGGTATCCTTTTCGTGGAAACGGATATTGGTGTGCAGCAAAAGGTGAGAGCAGTCCGGATAAGCCACATTGGATTCCAGATAGGTGACGGCGCCGAGCACGGCAGAGCCGTTATGGCCCCGGGGCGCACCTAAAAACAGGACGGGCTGCCCTTCATAACAGGTGTAGGAATTGCCCAGAACAGCGCAGTGCAGATGTTCCAGCGTACCGGACGGAATGACGGCTACCGGGGCACTGAGCATGACCAGACCGCCGACGGAATCTCTGGACTTGAGAGAGGCGGCCGCATATGTATTGTCGTAAAAACGGATCAGAGCACTTTTTTTTGTCTGCAGGGCATCCATGGAGGATGCCGGCGTCAGGATCAGGACCTCCTGTCCGCTGATGGAGATGATCACACCGAACAGTCCGGATTCCGTATTTTGTTCCAGCGGCCCGTAGCGGCGGTCTGTCAGTTCGACCAGACAGGTGGCAAGAGAGTCCGCCAGCGCGGAAACGCCGCGGCTTTGTTCGATGATGGCGCGGAGTTCATCCTTTTCGTCATTTTCCATGTCGGAAAAGAGCAGGCTGTAGAACATCGGCTGCGGTTCAGATGTATCGGTCGGCAGGACCTCTCCGGTTTCATCGGACCTGTTCCTGTCGAAATCCTCCTCGAAATGAACGGCCTCCGACGGCTGAACGGACGGCTCCTCCGCTTTTCCGCGTCTGCCTGACAGCAGGGAAACGGCTCCTATCAGAAGAAGAGATACCGGCAGAAGGATCAGCAGTACTTTGACGGGCCGGCGGAGTTTCTTTTTGCCAGGCAGGGGGATCTCCTTCAGGAACGGCTGGGATGGATTGTCTTCATTTGTGAGCATAGAAAACCTCCGGAGGCACCTCAGCCTCCGATTCTTTATTTAACCACACGTGAAGGCAAAAGTCCAATAAAATATCCTGTATTTCCCGAATTCCCGCCGGCTCGGCGCGGCGTTTTTTCTTCCGGTGCTGCGGCGACAGGTGACAAATGCGGCTGTATGTGGTAAAATGCCTTATTCGAAGAGGTGTGATACTTATGATATTCGACACGCATGCACATTATGACGATGCCCGTTTCGATGAGGACCGGGCGCTGCTTCTGGAAAAGTCGTTCCCGGAGGGCGGGATCGCAGGCCTCGTAAATGTCGGCGCTTCCCTGCGTTCTTCACAGGCGGGCAGAGACCTGGCTGAGCAATACGGCTTCCTCTTTTTTGCGGCGGGCGTCCATCCCGATGATACTTCCGAACTGGAGGAAGCGGGGCCGGAAGCAGCCGGAGCGGAATTGAAGACGCTGCTGGGTCATCCGAAGGCTGTGGCCGTAGGGGAGATCGGGCTGGATTATCACGGAGATTACCCCGAAAAGCCGTCTCCCGCGCAGCAGAAGCGCTGGTTCGATTTTCAGCTTGCTTTGGCAAAAGAAAAGAAGATGCCTGTGATCGTTCACAGCCGCGACGCGGCGGCGGATACCCTTTCCGTGCTGCAGGCGGCGGGCGGGAGCGAGCTGTCTTTGGTCATGCATTGTTTTTCCTACGAAAAGGAAATGGCAAAGATATATCTGGATATGGGATATTACCTGGGGGCCGGCGGTGTCGTCACCTATAAAAACAGTCGGAAACTCAAGGAGATCGTCCGCTATATGCCTCTGGACAGGCTGCTTCTGGAAACGGATGCGCCCTATCTGCCGCCCGAGCCGTGGCGGGGGACGCGGAATCAGTCGCTGCACCTGCACCGTGTGGCGGAGGTGATCGCTGAGCTGCGGGAGATCAGTCCGGAAGAGGTCGAAGAGGCGGCGCGGCAGAATGCCATGCGCTTTTTCCGCCTTGCGGAGATACCCGGGAAAGCTTTGCAGAAGCTCATCTGAATAGTGAGGAGGCTACATGAAACCGTATTTGGCGAGTCCGGCGGGAGCCCGTGCTGTTTTTGAGACCTATCATATTTCGGCACAGAAACGTTACGGACAGAATTTTTTGATAGATGCTTCGGTGCCGGAGGCAATCGTGGAAGCGGCAGGCGTGACGGAGGATGACTGCGTGCTGGAAATCGGCCCGGGGATCGGGACGCTGACGCAGTATCTGGCCTCGGCTGCCGGGAAGGTCATTGCGGTAGAGATCGACCGCGATCTGCTGCCGGTACTGGAGGGAACATTGCAGTTCTGGCCGAATGTGAAGGTGATCCCCGGCGATATCCTGAAGCTGGATATCCCGAAGCTGCTGGCGGAGGAAAGCGGAGGCCGCCCCGTGAAGGTGGTAGCCAACCTCCCCTACTATATTACGACACCGATCCTGATGAAGCTGCTGGAAAGCGGCGCGGAGATACAGTCCCTGACGGTGATGGTGCAGGAGGAAGTCGCGGACAGGATCCGCAGCGGCCCCGGCACGAAGGCCTACGGGGCCATTTCGCTGGCAGTGCAGTTCTATGCGGTCCCGGAGGTGGCGCTGCGCGTTCCGCCTTCCGCATTCATGCCGCAGCCGGGCGTCCATTCGGCTGTTCTGCACCTGGTGCGCCGCCGGGAACCGGCCGTAACGCCCCGCAGCAGCGAATATATGTTCCGCCTGATCAAGGCGGCTTTCCTGGAACGCCGGAAAACACTTGTCAATGCGATCGCCGGGTACCCGCCGGCAGGCGTCACGAAAGCGGATGTCGCCGCGGCTTTGGAAAAGCTGGGCTGGCCGGCGCTTGTACGGGGGGAAACATTGACGCTGGAGCAGTTTGCCGCGCTCAGTGACGCATTGCAGGCGAGGTCATAGACGCGTCTGCAGCACGATAAAAACGGGGCGGGATATATGGCCCGGAGAAAGGAGCGGATACCGTGCCGATAATGAGTAGCTTTTCGGAAATGGAAAGCAAGATACAGATTCACAACCGGAAAAAGATGCTGCGCCGCCTGATCGTTTTGGCGGCAGTGGTATTGGTCATATTGCTGATTTACGTGCGCAGCCGCACCCGTGTCTACCGGGAAGCGGAAGTGCAGTGGGAGAAAGAGCAGTCGGCGGCTTCCTCCGCAAAATATATGCGCTTCGGAGAAAATGTCCTGCGTTATTCCCGGGACGGGATGGCAATGGTAGACTCGGACGGCAGGCAGCTCTGGAATGAGAGCTATTCCATGGAAAACCCGCGGCTGGCGGTGAACGGCAGCTACGGGGCCATTGCGGATCTGCAGAGCAATACGGCCGTCATATTGGGAGAAAAGGGGATCCTGGGGACCATACGGACTGCCGAGCCCATCCAGAATCTGGCGGTCTCTCAGAAGGGACTGCTGGCGATGGTGCTGAACACGGGCAGCACGAGCACGATTGTCTTTTATTCGAAAACGGGGACGCAGCTGGATATCAGAGTAAATCTGGCGATGTCCATCAGCGGATACCCTCTGGCCATGGCTCTTTCGCCGGATGGGGCCGGGCTGGTGGTTTCGGCCGCGTCATCGGCCTCGGGGAGCCTGCGCAGTCAGATCGTTTTTTATAATTTCGAGGTCGGCAAGGGCGAGACCAACCGGATGGTCGGTTATTTTGAATACGAGGGCGTGCTGTTCCCGCAGGTGGAATATCTGGGCGCCGACCGCGTCGCCGCGGTCGGCGACAACCAGCTGGCTTTCTTCTCCCTGGACAACGAGACCAAGCCCGCGCTGCTGAAGGAAGTGAAATTTACCGGGCAGATGCAGTGTGTCACGGCCGGAAGAGGGCTCCTGGCCGCGGTCATGCCGGCGGCAGGCGGGACGGACTGCCTGCTTTCCGTGTATGACGGGAACGGCAAGGAAGTCATGAAGGGCGAGCTGAATGCCCTCTGCCGCCGCATCTCCGTGGAAGAGGATTATATCCTGATGGTCACGGATACGGGCATTTCCTGCTGGGACCACCGGGGCAGGCTGCGCTACAGCGGCCCTTTGGCGGCGGAAGGCCAGACTGTCTTTTTCACGGGCAAGAGAGAGCTTCTGCAGTTCAGCGGGCAGAAACTGATCCGGTACAGGTTAAAATAACGGAAAAATGAAAAGAAAAGAAAAAGAAAAAAGCGCCTCGGCGCAGAAATTGCAGCGTAAATCGCATGTCAAACTGAAAACGAAGGTCTGGATCGCTCTGTGCGTGGTGCTGCTGATCCCCGCCGCGCTGCTGAGTTTTTCCCTGGCCTGGCTGGCTACGCGCCGCGAGCAGTCGCTGCGGCGTGACTACGGGATCACGGACGGGGCGGATATCAATCTGTTCTCCTTCTATTCCGGCCGTGTTTTCGATGCGCAGATGGAAACGCTGCAGAGCGATCTCCGCGAGGTCCTGAAGGAGGGCGCCCCTCTGGGCGATGTCACGGTATATCTGGAACGGAAAAACAGCGAGCTGGGAGAGCAGAACGCGTTTCTGCTGGCGTCGCTGGGCCGGGAATGGTTCTATATCGCGCCGGGCACGGTGCAGGAAGTGCAGATGTTCCTGGAGGGACAGAATCCGGAATCCGGGGATGTCCGCTACTATCTGGGCGGCGAAAATCAATATCTGATAGGCTGCTGTCCCGTGAACCGCCCCGAGGGAGAGAATTGGAAGATCTATCTGGTCACCAACGTTTCGGCGGTCCTCCCCGAGGCCCGTTTGACGATCTTCATGGGGGAGGGCGTCATTTTCACCATCCTGATCGCAACGGTGGTGCTGCTTCTGTATTGGTTTTATCATTCGCTGGTGCGGCCGCTGCGGCAGCTGCAGCGGGCTACCTGCTCCATCCGCGACGGAAATCTGGACTTTGAATTGGAGGCGGAGGGAGACGATGAAATATCGGATCTCTGCCGCAGCTTTGAGGCCATGCGGCGCCAGCTGAAGGCAGTAGCCGATGAACGCCTGCGCAATGAGCGGGAGAACCGGGAGCTGATCAGCAATATTTCTCATGATCTGAAGACGCCTATCACAGCCATCCGCGGTTATGTGGAGGGTATCATGGATGGTGTGGCTTCGTCCCCGGAAAAAATGGAGCGCTATATCCGCACCATTTCCAACAAGGCAAACGATATGGATCGGCTGATAGATGAACTGACGCTGTATTCCAAGCTGGATACCAACCGCATCATGTATAACTTCACCAAGATCCATGTGGAGGACTATTTCGGAGACTGTGCCGAAGAACTGCAGCTGGAGCTGGAGGCGAAGGGTATCAAACTGGTATATTCCAACGAGCTGCAGGAGGATGCCGTGATCATCGGCGACCCGGAGCAGCTGAAAAAGGTCATCAACAATATCGTATCCAATTCCGTGAAATATATGGACAAGGAGCGGGGGCTCATCGAGCTGCGCGTATCGCTGAGCGGTGGCGATTTTGTCCGGGTGGAACTGGAAGATAACGGCTGCGGCATCGCGGCCAAGGACCTTCCCTATGTGTTCGACCGTTTCTACCGGACGGATGCGTCGCGCAATTCACAGACGGGCGGCAGCGGTATCGGGCTGTCGATCGTTAAGAAGATCATCGAAGACCACGGCGGGCGCATCTGGGCAGGCGGCCGGGAGGGCGTCGGTACGGTCATCAGTTTTGAACTCAGAAAATATCAGGAGGCCGAATATGAGCAGAATTCTGATCGTTGAGGATGAAGAATCCATCGCCGAGCTGGAACGGGATTACCTGGAGCTCAGCGGCTTTGAGGTGGAAATAGCCGCGGACGGGCCAAGCGGCCTGCAGGCGGCATTGGAAAAACCTTTCGACTTGTTTATTCTGGATCTGATGCTGCCCGGGATGGACGGCTTTACTCTCTGCCAGAAGATCCGCGAAAAAAAAGATACCCCGATCCTGGTGGTATCCGCCAAGAAGGAGGATATCGACAAGATCCGGGGCTTCGGAGAGGGTGCGGACGACTATATCACTAAGCCTTTCAGCCCGAGTGAGCTGGTGGCGCGGGTGAAGGCGCATCTGACCCGTTATGAGCGTTTGACCGGTCAGAACCTGCGCCGCAGCGAGCTGATCGAGATCCGCGGCCTGAAGATCGATCTGACGGCGCGGCGTGTTTGGGTGAACGGTGAAGAAAAAAGCTTCACCGGCAAGGAATTTGACCTGCTCAGCTTCCTGGCGCAGCACCCCGACAGGGTATTTACCAAAGAGGAACTGTTCCGGAATATCTGGGGCATGGAATCGCTGGGAGATATCGCGACCGTGACCGTTCATGTGAAGAAGGTCCGCGAAAAGGTGGAACTGGATACTTCCAAGCCGCAGTATATCGAAACGATCTGGGGCGTGGGATACCGGTTCAAGGTGTGAGCCCGGGCAGCAGCAGTTCCGCCGGCAGCTCCGGCGCGGAGGCAAGCCAGGCATTGTGGCAGCGGCGGTCTTCGGTGACATCCCTGCCGAACCAGGCGGGCGGCGTGAAGCGGATCGCTTCCTCTTCGGTGGGAAATTCCACTTCGGCCAGCATACGGCCCTCAAGCTCCCCGTGGAAGCGGTCCAGCTCGATCGTATAGGGACCGAACGGGATGCAGGTGCGGGTCTTGCGGAGGATGCGGCCGTCGGCCTTGGTCAGAAGATGCCGGTAGCTTTCTTCCGTCAGCGGGAATTCCAGCTCCTCATGAGCCATTTTCCCTTTCCCCTTGCAGGTCAGGTAATAGCTGCCGCCGTCCCGCCGCACACGCACGACGGGCTGCACCGACAGATATCCCTGCTCCAGTTCGCGGGAGGGATAGCCGTCCAGATCCGCGGGCAGCTGCCGGACCAGAAATTTGCGTTCGATTTCCATGGATAGGCTCCTTTCGGGCCGGGAAAAGACCGGCTGACTCCGGGAGCATACCACGCCGGAAACAAAAAGGAAAGCCGCAATGGGTACGAAACAGAAAAACGAAACAAGAGTACGGGAAATATTGGCACTTCTCGATGAAAATCTCGGCACGGAGATGCGGCGCTATCTGCATTATGAAACGCCCTGGCAGCTCCTGGTGGCCGTCGTTCTCAGCGCGCAGTGTACCGATGCCCGTGTAAATGAGGTGACCAAAGATCTTTTTGCCGCCTATCCCACGCCGGAGGCCATGGCCGCGGCGGATCTGGCGGAGCTGGAGAAGGCCGTATATCCTACCGGCTTTTACCGGGCCAAGGCGGCGCATATCCGGGACCTTTCGGCGGCTGTCGCGGCACGGGGCGGCGAGGTGCCCCGGAGCCTGGAGGAACTGACGGCACTGCCGGGCGTGGGGCGGAAAACGGCCAATGTGATCCGCGGGCATATATACGGAGAGCCGAGTATAGTGGTAGATACGCATGTGAAGCGCATCGCCAAAAGATTGGGCTTTACAAATGAGACCGAGCCGTATAAAGTAGAAAAGGATCTGATGCGGGTCCTGCCGGAGGATCATTGGATCCTGTGCAACCTGCAGCTGATCGCCCTCGGGCGCAGCCTGTGTACCGCGCGCGGTCCGAAATGCGGGGATTGCTTCCTGAAGCAGCTCTGCCCCGCCGCAAATACAGAAAACGGAGATAAGAAGCATGTTTGATTTCAGTAATACGAAGAAGAAAAAGACTTTTATCAAGATCGTCGTGGCGATCCTGGTGCTTTGCATGGTAGTTCCCACGGCTTACAGTCTGCTGGCGGCTCTGTTCGGATGAATATCGTTCTGCTGGAGCCGGAGATCCCAGCCAATACCGGCAATATCGGGCGGACCTGCGTATCGACCGGGAGCCGCCTGCATCTGATACGGCCGCTGGGCTTTTCGCTGGACGAAAAGGAGATCCGGCGCGCCGGCCTCGATTACTGGCCGCGGCTGGATGTGACCGTGTACGAGAACTATCAGGATTTTCTGGACAGGAACCCCGGCGCGGTGATCTATTATGCCACGACAAAGGCCAGACAGCTGTACACGGAGGTGTCCTACGAAAAGGATGCCTATTTGATGTTCGGCAAGGAGAGCGCAGGCATTCCCGAGGAGATCCTGGCGGCCAACCGGGCCCGGGCGGTGCGCCTTCCGATGGTCCCGGACAACCGCTCCCTGAATCTTTCGAATTCCGTGGCCGTGCTGCTTTATGAGGCACTGCGCCAGAACGGCTTCCCCGGGCTGCAGCGGGAGGGAAATCTGCACAGACTGTCCTGGGATGACTGAATCGGGGCGGAGAAAGGGATGATCATGAAAGAAAAGCTGAAAAAATACTTCACCAAGGAGCGGATCAAAAAGATCCTGCTCGGGGTGCTGTGGTATGCCATTTCCGTATTCTGCCTGTGGATCATGAGCAAAAGGGCAGGCGGCTGGACGAAGGACCAGTGGGTCGAATATATGATCATTCTGGCACTGGCCTGGATCCTCTGGTACATTTTCAACAGGAAGACCCAGCGCGTCCAGCAGGAAATGGAGAGAAAACTGCAGGAAAAGCTCGCCGGAAAAGGTGCGCCCGTGATGCCGGACGATGACCCGGAGGAGGAAGCCGCAGCCGAAACAAAGAACTTCTCCCCGTATCATTATGTCAATCCGGTCACGGAAGACGAAGAAACGGCGGAAAAAACCGAAAAATAACAGACGGATCGCCTGTTTCCGCGCATTGAGATCGGAAAAAGCTTGCTTTTTTTGCGGAGACAGGGTACAATAAAGCGTCGCCGCGATTTGAACCGCGGCAGTATCGGGAGGAACAGCCATGAGCCAGGAAAAGATGGAGAAATATCAGGACTTCAAGAAGAACCGCAAGGAGCTTCTTGCCAAGGAAAAGAAGGCAAAGAAGAACAGGAAGATTGCGGGCATCGCGGCGGCGGCTGTGGTCGGTCTGGCTATTCTGGGAGCTCTCGGCGTGACCGGCTATAATTATGTGTCCGACCTGATCCAGGCGAAGCCACAGTATGAACGCAGTGAAATGATCATAGCTGATATCGCCGGCGTTCTGGAATCCGAAGAGGCATCCTCGGAGGAAGCAAGCAAGTAATCGGTCACCGAAGCATCTTCGGTGTGCAGACATAGAAACCGGAGCGGAAGCATTCTGCCCCGGTTTTTTATCCATTCTTTGCAGCCCGTCAGGGGGACGGGACAGGAGGAAAAAAATGGCAGAAGACAAGAAACTCGTAAAAGCAATTACCTCGCGCAGTGAGGACTTTGCGCAGTGGTATACCGACGTCGTGAAGAAGGCGGAACTGGTGGATTATGCCAGCGTGAAGGGCTGCATGATCATGAAGCCTGCCGGCTACGCGATCTGGGAGAATATTACCCATGAACTGGACCGCCGCTTCAAGGAAACCGGCGTGGAAAACGTGGCAATGCCTCTTTTCATTCCGGAGAGCCTGCTGCAGAAGGAAAAGGATCATGTGAACGGCTTTGCTCCCGAAGTGGCCTGGGTGACCCAGGGCGGCGGTGAAAAGCTGCAGGAGCGTCTGTGCGTACGCCCGACCTCCGAGACTCTGTTCTGCGATCTGTATAAGAATATCGTGCAGTCCTACCGGGATCTGCCGAAGCTGTATAATCAGTGGTGCTCCGTTGTCCGTTGGGAAAAGACGACCCGTCCTTTCCTGCGCACGACCGAATTCTGGTGGCAGGAGGGCCACACGGTCCACGCGACCGCCGAGGAGGCCGAGGCCAGAACCGTCCAGATGCTGAATATTTACGCGGATTTCTGCGAGCAGGTGCTGGCGATCCCCGTGATCAAGGGCCAGAAGACCGATAAGGAAAAATTTGCCGGTGCCGAAGCCACCTATACCATCGAAGCGCTGATGCATGACGGCAAGGCGCTGCAGTCCGGTACCAGCCACAATTTCGGCGACGGATTTGCCCGGGCCTTCGGCATCCAGTTCTCCGACAAGGACAATCAGCTGAAATACGTCCATCAGACCTCCTGGGGCATGTCTACCCGTATCATCGGCGCCATCATCATGGTACACGGCGATGACAGCGGTCTGGTGCTGCCGCCCCGTATCGCACCGACGCAGGTCATGGTCATTCCGATCGCGCAGCATAAGGAAGGCGTATTGGAGAAGGCTGCGGAACTGAAGGAGCAGCTGGCGGCTGCCGGCCTGCGCGTAAAGACCGATATCTCCGATAAGAACCCCGGCTGGAAGTTCAGCGAGCAGGAAATGCGCGGCATCCCCGTTCGCGTAGAGATCGGCCCGAAGGATATCGAAGCCGGTCAGGCGATCATCGTGCGCCGCGATACCCGCGAGAAGAAGGTCGCGGCACTGAGTGATCTGGCACAGGAAGTGTCTGCCATGCTGGAAAGCATGCAGAGCGATATGCTGGCCCGTGCGAAGGCACATCTGGAAGCGCATATCACGGATGCGAAAAATTATGATGAATTCAGGGATGCAGCCGACAATAAGCCCGGCTTTATCAAGGCGATGTGGTGCGGCGAGCTTACCTGCGAGATGAAGATCAAGGACGAGCTGGCTGTGACCAGCCGCTGCATGCCTTTCGAACAGGAACATATCTCCGATACCTGCGTCTGCTGCGGCAAGCCGGCCAAGAAGCTGGTTTACTGGGGCAAGGCATATTAAAAAAACTGCCGGCGATCCGGAAAAGGGGGCGTACGCAATGGCTGAAAATACGATAAGCGAGTTATTCGGACAGAATGTATTTGACGATGCAGCCATGAAGCTGTATTTATCCGAGCAGGTCTTCCGGGAACTGCAGCTGGTCCGTCAGGGAGCTGCCGAATTGAAGGCGGATACGGCCAAGGCCGTAGCAGAGGCCATGAAGAATTGGGCTCTGTCCAAGGGCGCGACCCACTATACGCATTGGTTTCAGCCGATGACCAACGCGACCGCGGAGAAGCACGACTCTTTCGTAGCCGGTACCGCGGACGGAAAGGCCATCCTGGAATTTTCCGGCAAGGAACTGATGAAGGGTGAGCCGGATGCTTCTTCCTTCCCCTCCGGCGGTCTGCGTGCCACGTTCGAAGCGCGCGGTTATACTGCCTGGGACTGCACCTCCCCCGCGTTTCTCAAAGAAAGCGCGGCCGGGACCATCCTCTGCATCCCGACTGCCTTCTGCTCCTTCAAGGGCGAGGCACTGGATAAAAAAACGCCGCTCCTGCGTTCCATGCAGGCTTTGGACCGCGAGACCGTGCGCCTGCTCCGCGCACTCGGCGACAAGACCGTGTCCCGCGTGATCCCGAGCGTCGGCGCCGAGCAGGAATATTTCCTGGTCGACCGGAAGAAATTCCTGCAGCGGGAAGACCTGGTATTTGCAGGCAGGACCCTGTTCGGTGCCAGCGCGCCGAAGGGGCAGGAAATGGAAGATCATTACTTCGGCAGCATCCGTGAGAGGATCGCCGCCTTTATGAAGGATCTGAACCAGGAACTCTGGAAAATGGGCGTCCCGGCCAAGACCCAGCATAATGAGACGGCTCCGGCGCAGCATGAGCTGGCCTCTCTCCATGCGCAGGCCAATATCTCCACCGATCAGAACCAGATCGTGATGGACACCCTGAAGCGCACGGCCTACCGGCATGATCTGCAGTGCCTGCTGCACGAGAAGCCTTTCCGGGGCGTAAACGGCTCCGGCAAACATAATAACTGGTCCCTGACGACCGATACGGGCGTCAATCTGCTGGAACCCGGCAGTACGCCGCATGAGAATCTGCAGTTCCTGCTGCTGCTCACCTGCATCCTGAAGGCAGTGGACGAGCACGCGGATATCCTCCGCGCGTCTGCAGCGTGCCCCGGAAACGATGCACGTCTGGGACAGCAGGAGGCTCCGCCCGCCATCATTTCCGTCTTTATCGGGAGCCAGCTGGAGGATGTCCTGCATCAGTTCATCGACAGCGGCGAGGCTACGCACAGCCTGCGCGGGCATCATCTGCATACCGGTGTGGAAACGCTGCCGGCCTTTATGAAGGATGCGGCCGACCGCAACCGTACCAGTCCTTTTGCCTTTACCGGCAATAAATTCGAATTCCGTATGGTCGGTTCTTCGGATTCCGTTGCCTGTGCCAATACCGTACTGAATACTATCGTCGCGGAGGCTTTTGCGGACGCGTCGGATGTGCTGGAAAAGGCCGAAGATGTGCCGGCTGCCGTGCGCGGGCTGATCAGCCGGTATGCGGCGGAGCATCAGCGCATCATCTTCAACGGTGACGGCTATTCGGATCAGTGGAAGGAAGAAGCCGCCAGACGCGGCCTGCCGAATCTGCCCACGCTCGTGGATGCCGTGCCGGCCCTGACGACGGAAAAGAGCCGGAAGCTGTTCGACCGTTTCGGGGTGTTCAATCCTTCCGAACTCGAGGCCCGCGCGGAGGTCAAGCTGGATGCTTACAGCAAGGCCATGATGATCGAGGCCAAAACGATGCTGGATATGGCAGAGCGTCAGATACTGCCGGCCGGTATCCTTTACATGAAAGAAGTCGCAGAGACGATCAATCAGGTGCGCAGCGCCTGCAGCGAGCTGGATACGAGCGACGAGGAAGCTGTCCTGCAGGAGGTGTCTATGCTGCTCGGACGGCTGCGTACGGCTCTGCTGAAGCTGCGCCGCCGGATGGAAGCCGTCAAAAAGGAAGGCAGTCTGGTCGGAAAATGCGAGCTGGTGCGTGACAAACTGATCCCCGCCATGGGTGAACTGCGTGCGCCGGCCGACAGGCTGGAACTGATTGTCCGCAAGGAGCTTTGGCCCTTCCCGACTTACGCAGATCTGCTGTTTGAAGTATAAAAACGGGAAAGGCACGCTGACAGGCGTGTCTTTCCTTCATTGAGGGGCAGGCCTGCTTATGGCTGCGCCCTTCGCCCTGAAAAAGGAGCGATCATGTCTGAACTCACTGTAGTCCTTTTGTTCGGCGGCCAGTCCTCCGAACATGATATTTCCTGCCTTTCCGTCAAAAATGTGCTGAAGGGATTGCCGCAGGATAAATACCGCGTCCTGCCTGTCGGGATCACCAAGGACGGGCGCTGGCTGCTGACGACCCGAGAGGCGGCTGCCGACGGCAGCTGGGAGCAGTCCGATACCAGCGCCTGGCTTCTGCCGGATGCTGCGGAGCACTGTCTTCTGACGGAAAAAAGCGGGGCGGTCACAAAGCTGCCGATTGATGTGGTCTTCCCTGTCCTCCACGGCCGCTTCGGCGAAGACGGGACGGTGCAGGGCCTGTGCGAGCTGGCCCGCATCCCCTGCGTCGGCTGCGGGACCGCTTCTTCGGCGGTCTGCATGGACAAGCTGTTTACGAAGGCATTGGTCCGGGAGCTGGGGATCGCGCAGGCGTCTTACCTGACTGTGGACAAGCATGAATTGCTGCGCCCGGATCTGGTGACAGCCCGGATCGAAGCGGCTCTGCCGTATCCCGTATTCGTGAAGCCTTCTGACGGCGGTTCCTCTCAGGGTGTGACCTGTGTCGAAAACCGGGACGCGCTTCTTCCGGCTCTGAAGCAGGCCGCTTCGGAAGGAACCCGTATCTTGGTGGAAGAAAAAATCGTCGGCAGGGAACTGGAATGCGCCGTTCTGGGCAGAAGCTGGGATGCGCGTGTATGCGGCGTGGGTGAGATACACTCCGCCGAAAGCTTTTACAGCTTTGACGCGAAATATTCCAACCCGGCTTCCGTGACGGATACGGCTCCCGTCCTGCCGGAGGGCAAGGCGGAGGAGATTTGTCAGGACGCCCGCAGGATATTTGCGGCTGTCCGGGGATGGGGTCTTGCCAGAGTGGATTTCTTCCTGGAAAAGGATACCGACCGAGTCGTATTCAACGAGATCAATACCATGCCCGGCTTTACGGATATCAGTATGTATCCGCAGCTGCTGACAGCAAGCGGTGTGGCCCCCGAGATGCAGACGGAGCTGCTGATCCAGCTGGCTCTGCTTGAAAAAGGCTGAGTTTTGTGCATTTTTTGTGAAATCGTATCCCTGCCGCCCCTGTGTGAGCGGGCACGGCTTGACAGGGCCGGCGGGAAAAGCATATAATTTCAGAGACTGGTGTATTATGATACGGTCCTGCGGAATGAATCCGCATGGCCGGTCCGGAAAGGAGGGCTTAACATGAAGAAACCGCCGAGGCTTATAAGCTGTCTGATGGCTGCGGTGCTGCTGTTTACCGCGGCGGAGGGGCCTGCGCAGGCTCTGGAAAAAGCCGATAATCCCGCACCGGCCGTTTTAACTGACGGAAATGAGGCAGAGGTACTTCCGGAAGAAAGTACCGGTGCTCCCGGAAATGAGGATGAGCCGGAAACCGTCATTGCTACGCTCTCCATGGAGGATATCCTGGAGATCACCGGAGCGCAGACTTCCATGATACCGGAGCGCACATCGCTTCGGACCAGTCTGCTGCTGGCGAGAAAGCTATACCGTATGGCACAGGAAAACGGGACGGATCTGGCAGTCTGCCGCGTCTCATCCGGCCATGTATGGGTGCGGCAGGCCCCCAACAAGAAGTCTGCCTGGATCGGAAAGATCTACCGCAACGGCGTGGCAAGCGTCCTGGGGAAGGAATATACCGAAAACGGACTTTGGTACCATATCCAATCCGGCTCGGTCGACGGCTACGTGAAGTCGGAGTATTTCGTGACCGGGGTGGATGCCCTGAGCCTGTACGATCAGATCGTAGAACGCTTTGTCGAGGTGCGTGAGGGCGTACAGAGTCTGCGTCTGCGCGATCAGCCCGGCACGGGCGGCAATATCATGACCACATTGAACGGCGACGGTCAGCGCTACGAATACGGCGGCACCGAAAACGGCTGGGTCAAGGTAGTCATGGACGACACGGTCGGCTATGTCAGCGCAGAGTACTGCAATATCATCGAGGACGTGGTGACTGCGGTCTCCCGTGAGGAAGAGGAAGAACAGACGCGCCGTGCGCAGGAGATCATGGCTGAGTATCAGCGGCGCATGGCAGAGGCGGAATCCAGCCGTCAGGCCATGCTGGAATCTTTGCTGCAGAAGAGCCTGGAAGATGAATACCGTGCCATCATAGATAGTTCGAAGGCGGCGGATCAGAATTGGGAACAGCGGACCTGGAACCATTTCCTGGTGCCCGGGGAGTTTGAGTGGAGCGTTCCGGCAGGAACCTCCGAGATCCGCGCGGCTATTTGCTATGCGGCCCTCGAATATATCGGGATCCTGAAATATGAATGGGGCGGGACCAGCCTGACGATGGGCGCGGACTGTTCCGGCTTTACACAGCAGATCTTCCGTCAGTTTGGTATATCCATCCCCCGCAATTCCTCGCAGCAGGGCAGAGCGGGCGTTAAGGTGGATTCCATGCAGGATGCGCGGCCCGGAGATATCGTCCATTATGACGGGCATGTGGGCATTTTCCTGGGATATCAGGGGGGCGTTCCCCTGTTCGTGCATTGCTCCAGCGATGAAAATACCGTAAAGGTATCGCGGACGGATTACCGTACCGTGTGCTGTATCCGCAATGTGATGGGCGACTGATTGCCCGCGGAAACATAAAAGAATGCCGATCCGGAAGGATGCGGCATTGAAAAGCGGTGCGTGCCGGGTCGGCACGCACCGCTTTTTTACCGCAGGCGGGCGAAGATGGCAGGAGACCGAAACCGGCAGCAGCCGGCAAAGAGTGCAGGAGATCGCAACCCGCAAAGATGGAAGGAGAGCGGTGCCCGTCGGGCAGCGGCCTCCTTTTTTGTCCTGCCGGACATCCAAGCCCCGCCGCAGGCTGTGCGGCGGGGCTCGGTATATCATGATCAGTCTTCTTCATCGACCAGCGTCGGCTCGATCAGGCCGTAAGTACCGCCGTGTCTTTTATATACAACATTTACTTCGTCCGTTTCACCGTTGCGGAATACATAGAAGTCATGACCCAGCATTTCCATCTGGAGGCAGGCCTCTACGGCATCCATCGGCTTGACTGCGAAGCGTTTTGTTTTCACGATCTTGATGGCGGCTTCTTCCGGTTCGGCCTCTTCCGTATAAGAGGGATTAAGACCGGAGCCGCTGTGATAGTAATCCAGGAGTTTGCCGCGATATTTGGTTATCTGGTTTTCCATCGCGCTTACAACATCGTCGATAACGGTGTAGTAGTCAGGCCCTTCCTGCTCGCAGCGGATGGCGGCGCCTTTGATGGGAACGGTGATTTCGACCTTGTGGTTGTCCTTCTTAGCGCTGAGATACACATTTGCCACGGTGCCTTCCGTAAAGAACTTGTCGAGCTTGGCAAGCTTTTTGGCAAGGACGGATTCCATGGATGCAGTGACCTCAAAGTTTTTTCCGTTTAAATTGTAACGCATAAGAATAACTCCTTTCCTGTTCGTGCTTCCGAGAAATGTGCCTTCCTATGCTTAATCCTCCTTCCGCCGCTTAGGGAAACAATTTTCAGTTAATTTAAAACCGAAGCCTCTTTTGTGTGGAAAGCTACGAATCTCATCACTAACTGTATTATAACATGTTTCGGCAGAAATGCAAGTGTCTGGCAAAAAAAACAATTCCGGAAAAGATTCCGGAATTGTCTGTCAAAACTTTGCTGATATTCACCGTTTTTACGGTTTGCGGGCTTCACGGCACCATCCGGGAGAAGCCCTGACTTTGTGCCATGCGGTTCAGGGGTTCTTTCACGGGCTCTTGTGCTTTAAGTTTTTGCGACTTCTCAAGGTGAAGCTTTGTTTCGGGCTGGACGGAAGTCCGTGGTCTTTCGGTGCTGAACGCCTCCTTCAGCATCTCCCTGCATTTGGCAGCCGTCACCTGAGACAGGTTTTTCGGGTTAAGAATACGATTCCGGCACTTATCGGTCGATACCGTTTTTCCGTCAGTTGACAGTTGCAGGCGCATGCAAAGCGCCTTGTCCAGCGCATGTCTGCCCGGAATGAAGTCCTGCGGCTTCTTCTTCATCTGATTCAGTTCTTTTCCGGATATGTCATTACTCCAAAGCTGGTCTATTACGGTAGTGAACCCGACGACATTGGCCACATCATCCAGGGAACAGGCACCCGGTTTTCCGTCCCTCTCTGCCGCATTGCAGGCTTCCTTCAGACGTTCCTCACTTGCTCGGCAAAGTTTCTCGTATTGCGTCAGCGTCCGGACCATCTGCGGATCAATTCCGCCAACGCCTTTCGTGAGCATCATTCTTTTCACCGTTCCGCCGGCAGTGGTCGCACCGCCATGACATTCCTTCAGGACCTCGATTCCTTTCACGATGTCTTCGACTTTCTTGATTTCAAGCAGGGATTTGACCTCCGGCGGGGTGACATTCATGTGATTATCAGGGAAAAGCGCCTCCCTGATTTCTTCCTCCATTTTGGGATCGAGTTCCTTTAGCAAGGTGTTCGCATCCATTCGCCATGCGTCCAGGCGGGTCATCATCTCGTCTTTTTTCGCCCCATCCGGCAAATTGACGGCATTCGAGTAGATGTTGAACACGAGAACTCTCGGCAGTGCTTCCAGGACGTCGACCTTCCCCTTTTGCTCTTTAAATTCTGCCTGTTCGATTGTTTTCGCGTGCTTCAGTTCATAGTCGATATGGTACTGCACGGCTTCCAGGTTCTTCTTAAAGTCAGGGTTTTGGCCGGTGATGTTAACCCCTATGTTTTCCGTCAGCTTGAACAGCTTATCGCGGGCGGCGTTCCAGCGCACGCTTGCGGCGGGATGATTTTCTTCCGGACGGAGCAGGTCTTTCAGCTTTCCCGATTCACAGAGCTGCTTCAGCTTCTCGTTTTGATAAAGCCTTTCGCTGAAGTTCTTCATCACGGCTTCGCTTCGTTCTTCCGGAATGTGCTTGTTCTCCACCGCGACGGAGGCTAACAGGTTTGAGAGCAGTTTTCTCTGCAGGTCGGGCGAAATACCGTCCCGCGCGATGTGATCCAGGACGTGCGGGAACGACTCCACGGCCATTTTCCAGTAGCCTTTGTCCTTAAACTCCTGGTTTTTCTTTTGAATGACCTCCGCATCATTTCGCTGTTTTTCGGTCAGGTCTCTGACAAAAACGTCCGCCAGTGCATTTTTGAAAACCTCTCGGTAGGCGTTCTGCTCTATTTCACCCATGCCGAAAAGAAGGATGCCCACGACCTGAAGAGCCGTCCAGTTTGCATGCTCGTTCAGCAGATTGTCATATTTCTCTCGGAACGGCTTCGCAAGGTCCGGGGCCTCCGCCTTCGGAGCCGCTTTCTCTTTCGCTTTTTTCTTCTGGGGCTGGATTCCGCTCAGATACTCCAGGCTTTCTTTCAAACTATTTGACATCTGCGCTGCGCGCTCTTGTTCCTTTTGGAGTGCGCCCGCCTCCAGGGCCACCTCAAAAGCCTCCGGGCTTCCGTTCCGTCCCTGCAGATCGCGCAAATCGCTCTCCGTCAGCCTGTTCAGATACTCTTTTACGGTATTTGAGCAATTCGGGTCTTTCAGCTGATTCAAGATCGTCTCTCGTGCGTCCTCCCGCAGGAGGTTGTCGCTCATGCCTTCATATCTTCGAAGGAGCGCGCGATCCGTGAGTGCCTGCAGCGTCCAGGTCTGCTTTCGTTCTGCCTCGCTCAGTGTTTCTTTATGCCGGGCAACCACATCGTCATACCGTTCCAGAAAGCTAAGCATGCTGTCATACGCCTGAATGCCCAGCTGAAAATCCGCCATTTTCGTCTTTCCGTCTTCGGCGAGCGCCTTCTTCAACACCGGATGGAAGTTCTCGTCCATCTCAAAGGGGGGCATGATGCCGGGCGTCCCGTCCTGCCCCGCAAAAAAGCATCGCTGAAAGTCACGCGCAAACCCTGCCCTGTCCTTTTCAAGGTTTCCGGTCAGATGGGAATGTAAGATGTCCATCATCATGTCCGTGCTTCGCAGGCACTCCTCCGGCGTCAGCTTGACCTCACGCCCCAGCATGCCGAGCGTTATGTTTCTCAGACTATCGTGATTCGTTTCAACGGGGATGTTGGCCAACGGAACATAAGAGGGTTTTCCCCCGGCGGCTTCCATGATCTGCTGGTATTGATCAATCGCATGTTCCATCTTCTTGCGTTTTTCTAACTCGGCTCTCTGCACACTCTCTTTCCGGGCCTTCTCCATGCCCTCTTTTATCAGTGTCTGAACCTCCCTGGCCACGGACAGTCTTTCCTTTCCGCTGTCGGTGCGAGGCCCCTCGTCTCCCGACCTCGCCTCCTCGTAGGCTTTGGCAGCCTTTTGAACATTTTCAAGGCTTCCCCCGGTCATGGCATCCTTCATGGCGTTCCGGAGATTGTTGAACAATTCGGAGTTCGAACCGAGCTTAAAGGTTCCTTCCAGCCGTTTCGACAGCTGCTCGAGCTGTTTGCCGGCTTCTCCTTCCATGAATATTTTTTCCTCGTATAATAGTTTTTGTAAGGTTAATAGTTACTCTTTATTCCTCTCAAAAAGAGGAAGAATGTCCCCCTCTAGGGGAGATCTCCCGCATCTTGACAATCGATCAATCGGCTTGGTAAAGCCCATGGTATAATTGACCT
>JAZLHR010000109.1:0-4447 GCA_045616945.1 Lachnospiraceae bacterium
ATCAGGGTATCGATAATGCGTTTTCCGTTCACGCGGACAAGCGGCTTGGGGGTATTCAGCGTCACCGGCACCAACCGGGAACCGAATCCTGCCGCAATGAATACAGCCCTCCTGGCGCGGTAAGGTTCCAACGCTCCGCGGCCCTCTTCCGTGATCTTTCCGGCCTCCATATAGCCGGCTGCGGCCAGTTCCTTCAGGGTTTTGTTGACGGCCCCCAGGGAAAGGCCCGTTTTTTCGGAAATCGCGCGCTGTGAAATGCTTTTGTCAATGCCCTCCAGGACGACCAGTACATCAAATTGTTTTCTGCTGAGTTCCATTTTCTCTCCCGTGCCCCGGCTCGAAGCCGGTCTTTTTTCATATGACAGCCGCAGTCTTCACTTCGTTTTTGTTCATATCCACGTGAAGCAGCTGACACTATGAACAGCTGAGGCTCCACGCGGCACAAAAACAGGCAGCAAATGCTCTGCGTTCAAAAACTGCAGAGAGATGCTGTTGCATGAACATACTTATAGTATAGTTTTCTTCCTTTGTCAATGCTTTCCGAGGAATTTTCCACTTTTTTTGAAAGATCGCCGCGGGAAATAAATACAGGCTGAATAGTAGAGCGAGACGGAAATAAATACAGCGCAGCCCTGCCCTCACGCAAAGCCGCGCTGCCGCCCCGTCTCCGGGTTTTCTCTACTTCCGGACTATCACCTTGTTCCTGCCGGGGAAGGTATTAAAGGCATCCGGCTCCCATTCCGGCGGGATCGCTGCCGCGACGGATGCCGCTGTTACTTCCGCATCGTCCCGGTCGATATCCACCAGTGTATAGCAGTCGCTGCCCATTCCCAGCTCCTTCATATAGGAAAGCTGACGGTGGCCGCGGCGGCTTTCGATCCGCTGCTGCATGGCCTTTCCACCGCCCTCCGGCAGCGCGTACAGGATATCCACGCAGGCACTGTCCACCGCCAGGATATCCAGACTTGCCAAAATGCCCACATCCGGCGTCACCACCGGCTGTGCGCCGCAGCCCTCACAGTCGCAGGACACGGACATGTTCCGCATCACGTTGATATACGCGATATGCCCGGCAAAATGATCCGCCGTCGCTTTTGTCGATTCCGTCATGCGCTCCATGAACATTTCCCGGGTATATCCCCACATATTCCCGCCTGCGGGGGTGTGGATCTCCGCTTTGCCGATGCGCCCGTCCGCGCAGCCGATGCCGATATTTTTATTGGAACCGCCGAAGCCTCCCACCGTATGTCCCTTGAAATGGGTCAGCGCCAGCAGAGAATCGTATTCCGGGAGCGTTTTGCCGACATGGATCTGTTCCAGCCATTTTCCGCCCTTGACAGGCAGCGCGGTGACGCCCTCCGCATCCATGATATCCACCGGGCAGAAGTTCCAGCCGTTGATCTCCAGCGTCTTTCGGTGTTCCTCCGTCGTAAAACGGCTTCCCTCGTAATAGGTATTGGTCTCCACCACAGCCGCATTCTGCAGCCGCTGCTCAAACAATGCCTTTACCCAGGGGCGCGGGATGATATTCGGGCCTTCCGCTTCCCCGGTATGCAGCTTCACGGCAATTTTCCCCTGCAGCACGCCGGATATGCGGTCAAATATCTTCACCAGACCCGCAGGCGACAGGTCGCGCGTAAAATATACGACCGATCTTTCGCCGCTTCTTTTTTCCACGGGCACATACAGTTCCCCGCCCGTGCCGGGTTTTTTCTCGTTTTCCATTAGCCTTCCCCTTTCATACAGACATATTTCGGCGCTTCTTTTTCGCCGTTTCAGATGATACGCACCTGAAATTCCGCGGCCGCCGGCGTGCTGCCGCCGCGCCGGTCCAGGACCTCCGCGCGTACCGTGACCGTCCTGCCCGCCAGTTCCGCAGGCACCTCAAAGCAATGATAAAATTCAAAAACCGAACCGCCGATGCTCCTGCCGCCCTCCAGCCGTTCCAGCCCGACCGGTCTTTCCAGCACCTTCGTCCGGCCGCCTGCACGCAGAGAATATCGGATCACCGCGGGCGCGTTTTTTATTTCGTAGGTATTGTCATCCCGGCGGATAAAATCTGCCGGATCCATCTGCCAGGGACGGATCACGCCGGCAAAGGCCGCCCGACGGCCCGACGGAAGCTCCATGGCGGAAAAGTCCGTCCGGATGTCCTCTATGCCGCTTCCGTCCAGCGCATACCGCCCGTCCCGGGCATCTTCCCCGACCAGATCGATCCTGGCGGGATGCAGGTATTCGTCCGGCCCGAAAGGTTCTATTTTCCCTTCCCTGCAGAAGCTGCGTCCTTCTCCGACCGAAGCCTCTCCGATATCGTAGCGGTAGGCCGTGAAGCGTCCCGTCTCCGCCAGCCGCCCCTGCTCCTGCAGAAATGCCAGCTCCGTCGCGTAGGAGGTGGAGCTTTCGTCGATCAAATAGACGAACATGTGCGCCGCCGCGGTCTCGAACAGGGCAATATCGTTCGCCCGGTACATTTTCAGCAGCCCCATATGGTAATACCAGGTCCCGAGATAACTGTCCAGATACCCCGGAAGCAGATCGCTGATGATGGAAAAGCCCATCTCCCGGCACCACGCGGTCATTTTCCGCTTATGGCTGAGCGGATTGAAACGGCAGATGATCTGTTTTTCCTGCCGCCGGACGATCACCTTTTTCTCTGCCTGCGCCGCCAGCTCACCGGGCTTTTCCAAACGCACACGCAGAAGGTAGTCCCCCATCGGCAGCGCGTCATAGGCACTGCCGTCCGGTGCGCGCAGGTTCATCCCGTCGTCCATCATCGCCCCGTGCGCGGGATCGGTGGCACTCGTGATCACTGCCTTGAAGCAGGTATCGCTGTACCAGGCCTTGACAGCCGCGCAGTGCATGGTTTTTTCCGGCTGCGCCGGATCCTCCGCCGCCAGTTCGGGGAAGCCGAAGGCCTCCAACTGTTTCCGGCCGGGATCCAGCGCTTCGTCATATGCCGTCAGGCCGGGCACATACAGGGGGAACGGCTTGTTTTTCCGGCCGCAGCGCACCCGGCGGACACAGTTCCCCGCAGCATCCAGAAGCTCTGCCGTCAGCAGGCAGTCATCCGGCAGCGGGCCATCCGCCCTGATCGTTCCCTGTACATCAAAGCTGCGGCGATATTCCGCGATCCCCGGTGTATCGCCCGGCAGCGTCAATTCAAGTTCACAGGCTCTCATTTTGCCTCCTGCATTTTTACGCCGGATCCCAACGGATCTCCGTGTGTTCTCCGCCCCTTTCCCCAGGCAAATAGGTAAAGGTCACCCGCAGAGGTGTTTCCCGCGGGACGGTCCTGTTTTCTTCCGGGCGGACCCCCAGATAATAAAAATATTCCGTATGCACTTTTCCGCCTGCCGCATTTTTCTCCTGCCGCAGCGGCAGTGCAAAGGAAGGTCGTTTTTTCAGCAGTTCCCGGGCATACAGATCAAAAAGCAGAGCTTCCTGCAGCAGCTGCCGGTCCCCGGCACCGGGAAGGTATGCCTCTCCGAAGGCCCGCAGCGCCTCGTAGCGCAGGATCCGCGCAGGCCGGTGCAGGTCGATCTTTTCTTTCCGCATAAAGGCAGCCAGATCGCGGAAAAAATCAAATGCGCTCTCCCGGCCCGCCGAAAGCACCGGCAGGGAACGGACAAACTGGCCGCTGTTGTAATAGATCTCCAGCACATCTTCGATCTGCTTCAATTCCAGCAGGTCCCCGTAAGGAAGCTGCGGCGTTGCCAATACCTCATAGGGCGGCGCCGCCGAGGCGAGAATACCGTGATCCGCGGCAGCCTCCGCCATGGGCGAGCCCTTCAGAATCTTCAAAAAGCCCAGCTGCAGATCATCCGGGCCCAGTTCGAAGGTCTCGTCAAAGCTCCTGCGGAACCCGTCCAGACTTTCTCCCGGCAGCCCCGCGATCAGATCCAGATGCTGGTGGATATTGCCGGCCTGTTTGATCCGGCGCACCGCATATTTCAATTTTTCCATGTCCATGCGGCGGTTTACGGTCCGCAGCACCGCGGGATCCGTGGTCTGCACGCCGATCTCCAGCTGCACCAGCCCGGGCCGCAGTTTTTCCAGCAGCGCAAGATCGTCTTCGCCCAGCAGATCCGCCGCGATCTCAAAGTGAAAGCCTGTCACCCCGTTGTCGTGCGCCTGCAGATACTGCCAGATCGCCTGCGCCCGCCGGGGATCCGCGTTGAAGGTCCGGTCAGCGAATTTGACCAGCTTCACCTGTTTTTCCAGAAAGAAATCCAGCTCCGCAAATACCTTCTCCGTGCTCCGAAAGCGTACGGTCCTGTCGATGGAAGACAGGCAGTAGCTGCAGCGGAAGGGACACCCGCGGCTGCTTTCATAATACAGCAGCTTATTCGCAAACGGACCCGGCCACGCCGCTCCGCTGCGGTATTCCTCATAAATAAAGGGCCACGCGTCCCCCTCCAGAAGAGGCGGCAGCGGCGTATATTCGGGC
>JAZLHR010000110.1:0-18227 GCA_045616945.1 Lachnospiraceae bacterium
CGGTTTATTTCACATGCAAAAAATCCTTTGATTTTCCCGATTTTCTCCTGTTTTTTCTCCTTTTCCCACACTAAATTCATCGATTTCCCATACTAAATCCAAGCGTTTATCTACTGTGGGATTTACTTTGGGAATTTACGATAATTTGAATGTGATCCGCCTGGATCTTGTCCTTGTGCCGGCAGAAGAGCAGAAAAAAGACCCCAGCCGCGGCTTTCACCGTCGCTGAGGTCTTTTCCTTTTGCAGCCGCAATCGGGACATGAACAAACAGACATCTGCTCACACAAGATGCCCGGAAGCTCAGCCATGCGACTGTTTCCGGTCTATCCCATGATCTCAGAACAGATTACTGCTCTTCAACCTCGATAACCTGCTTCTTGTTGTAAGAACCGCAAGCCTTGCAAACCTGGTGAGGAACCATAAGCGCACCGCACTTGCTGCACTTCACCAAGGTAGGGTTGCTCATTTTCCAATTGGCTCTGCGGCTGTCTCTTCTGGCCTTAGAGGACTTATTCTTGGGACAAATAGACATTTTTTTTACCTCCTTATTGCGGGCATTGCGACCCGGGGCAATACCCTCGGCAAAACCGCATTCGCCATTATAGGACTTTCACCGAAAAAAGTCAACAGAAAAATCACATTTTTTGTTGGGTAAAAACCATGTTTTTCGGGGAGGCGAAACGGACCGGGGCATCCCGCGGGCCGCAGCCGTATCCGTGAGCGTGCAGATCCGTTTACGGAGCTACGATCAGATAGTACATGCAGGCAAATTCATTGCCGACCGTGAATTTCAGCTTGCCGTCCTCATAAACGGAATCGATGCGGCCGGAATAGTAACCGTCGGAATCCACGGACCAGACTTCCAGATTGGGAACAGAGGTCTCCAGTTCGATATCCGCCACGATCTTTTCTACTTCGATGGGGCCTGTGCCGGTATCGAGCATCTTATCTCCGTCAAACTGCGCACCGTGGTTGCGGGCACGGCCGACGGTCGTGAGCAGCATGTTGTCGGAGTCGGAGATAGGCGCTTCGGTAAGGGAAGAAATGCTCACGGTCGCGAAATCCGTAAAGGAACGGATGCTCAGTCCCTTCAGGTCCCAGACGGGAAGCTTATCGCGTCTGTTGACGACGCCGGAACCGATCTTTCCGAACACGGACTTGGTCATGGGGGTATCGATCACGCCGACACCTTTTTTGACATAGCGGGTGATCTCTCCCGTATCGGAGACGATGACATCCTGATTTTCACGGGGATACAGGGTGTCGGGGGAAACCAGCTCATCGATGCCTTCTCTGGAAGTGGAATCGAAAACGGAGTGGACCTGATGGATCTCCGATGCGCTGCCGCCGGCCGCATTGCCTGCCTTGCAGTAATGCTCCGGCTTCACTTCCACGCCGACGACCTTTTTGGCGGGAGCAACATCGCCGCGGCGGATCATCAAAGCGGCATGATAGTACAGACCGAAATGCGCCGGATCGTTCCAGATGGCGAAAATGCCTTCACGATAGGGCACGCCGCCGATGGTGCTGGTGGTGGCGATCTTTCCGAGCAGGTCATCCTTGCTCATACTGTGGCCGTAGCCATAGGTGTGGGCTGTCATACCGACCCAGTTCTGCAGACGGTTCATGGCGGCGAACCAAAGAGTACCTTCGGCACGGAAGGCGTTCGGGAACGGAACATCCCATTCGCTCATGAACATGGGCTTGCCGTGGATGCGGTTGCGGACGTGATTGCCCAGCGGAGAAGCCGCTTCCTGCGTCAGATGCGTGTGGCTGCAGAGCTTTTCTTCTTCGCCCCAGGTCCATTCGTAGTAATAGGCGTGGGCATCGGTGAAATCCATGGCTTCCTGCCCCTTGGCGGAGCCGTAATTCGTATGATAATTGGAGCCGCAGAGAGGGATCTTTACGCCCAGACTGCGGAGATATGCGCTCATTTCGTCGCAGTAGCTCCGCATCAGATGTACGCGGAAGTCGATCATCGGCTGGTCGTTATTGAAGAGCTTGCAGCCGTAAGCGTCGTATTCGATATGGTTTTCCTGCAGCCAGGCGGCGAACAGATCGCGGAATTCCTTGTCATAGCGGGGGATCAGATGATACCAGCGGCGGCCGGAATGGTCGATGAAGGTATCGTTTTCATTGATGAGCGTACACATTACGAACACGGGGTCTTCCTTATACAGGAGACCGGTGTACGGATTGCGGCGGTTCCAGTATTTTTCCATGAACTCTTTCTGCAGCTCGATCATGGTGCGGTCATACATCGCATACAGACGGGAACCGTCGTGCAGCAGTTCAGCATCCGGCACACCGTCGCCGGGCTTGAAGCGCCGGTAGGTAGTCATATCCACGGTGATATAAATGCCGCGTTCCTTGAGGCATTTGATCAGATAGTCGTGGCGGTCCATGCATTCTTCGCAGAGATCGCGCGTGTTTTTCACGCGCTCACCGGCGGTCATGCGGTAGAGGTTGGGGGCGGTCCATTCGTCGTCCATCTGATGGAAACGGACGATATTGACACCGGCCTGACTCAGGCGTCTGGCAACGTCTTCGGCCTTTTTCCGGTCGGGGAAGCAGGCGGCGCCGTTGAACATAACGCCGAGGAATCTGGCGGGAGTACCGTCTTCAAATTCCATGTTTTCACCGTTTACGCGGCAGAAGCCGTGTCTGCCTGCGGGGATTTCGTTTTTGAATACGAAAGAAATATCGACAGGCATAAAATCCGGGTGTGAATATACGGGAATATAACTGGACATGATTTACCTTTCGTTTTCCGGCGGCAAACGCAGCCGCCCATGATTGTCCCGTCATCATATCACACTGCCGCCCGGAGTTCAAACGTTTTCTGAAAACGGTCCGCACCATCCTGAAAACGGTCCGCACCATCCTTTCTGCAAACAATCCGCATCATCCTTGCCGAAGCTGCGCGCATGGCAGCCGTTTTCCGCCCGGATGCAACATCTTGCGGGAAGGTGACAAATCGTGACACAAAAGTGCATGACGGACCTGCCGGGGCATGTTAGGATGAAACCGCAGGCAGAGCCGGTACTGAAGCGGCCGGCGGTTGTTATTTGTTCATGAACCGGTGTGATATGTCAGTTTGTGAGCGGCTTTATCGTACGGACGGCACCGGCGGTATCCGCCAAGCCTCATCAGCCATCGTAATACCACGCCCTCCGGGCGGCAGCAGGGGCAGGATGGAAAGCTTGGGGCCGGTCTTTACAGATAAGGCAGGACTATGGTATAATTCCGCATATATCATTCAGGAGGCGAACCATGTCCGGTAGCAGAAAAAAAGGTAAGGAAAGCCGCATTCCGAAGGTAGTGATCGTGGCTCTGGCTGTTTTGCTGCTTGCTGCAGGAATCTGGACGGAAGTGGCTGACAGTAAGCGCGTCAGCACGGAGGAGGTGGATATCGTTTCCTGGTTTGAGGGGAATGACGGACTGGCCGTTATCAAGGATTATGAATTGAAATACGAGCCGGTATTATATGAAGGCGGTTCTCTGTATGTGAGTACGGATTACCTGTATAAAGAACTGAATTCCCGCTTCTATTATGACCAGGAAGAGCAGAAACTGCTTTATACCCTGCCGGAAGGCACCAAAACGGCAGATATATCGACGATGGCAGACGGTCTGCCGGTCCTGATCATGCGGAATCAGCAGGCTTATGTGTATCTGCCGTATATCGCGCAGTGGACGGATATGACCTGGGATCTTTATTTGGCTCCCCTGCGGCTTGTCGTGCATACGGATTTCGACAGGAAAGAGCAGGCAACGGTCAAGCAGGAGGTCATGATCCGGCAGAAGGCCAGTCAGAAGAGCCCGATCCTTCACAGGCTTCAGGCGGGGGACAGTGCCATCGTTCTGGAAAGGGGCAGTGAATGGTCCCGCGTCTGCACGGAGGACGGCTTCGGCGGCTATGTCCGTTCGCAGGAGCTGGGCACGATCATTTACAAGACCTTCCCGCACGACTGGTACGAACCGGTTTACACCGATCCGCCGAAAAAGCAGAAGATATGCATGGTCTGGGACCAAATCAGCAATTGGGATGACAACAAGCATCTGGAAGAGTATATGGCCTGTACCGAGGGGGTCAATGTCGTAGCTCCGACCTGGTTCCGGACCGTTGACAGTGAGGGAAACATTGACTCGCTGTCGGATCCTTCCTATGTGGAAAAGGTCCATGCCATGGGCGCGAAGGTCTGGATCGTGCTGAACAACATGGATAACGGGATCACAAATGAATCCCTGACGCGGCTGCTGTCCCGTACATCCAGCCGCACGAGGCTCGTCAATACGCTCATAGAGGAAACTTTGGCGGTCGATGCGGACGGGATCAATGTCGATATCGAAGGGCTGCCTTCCGCGGCAGGGCCCGGCTTCATACAGTTCATCCGTGAGCTTTCGGTAGAGGCGCATGCCGCCGGTCTCACCGTGTCCGCAGACAACTATGTCCCCTCCGCCTGGTCGATGCATTATTTCCGTGCGGAACAGGCTGTGATGCTGGACTACTTCGTCATCATGGGCTACGACGAGCACTACAGCGGCTCCGACGCGGGCTCCACGGCTTCCCTGGGCTTTGTCCGGAAGGGAGTCGAAGATACGCTGCGGGAAGTCCCTGCCGAAAGGATCATTAACGGTGTCCCGTTCTATTCCAGACTGTGGAAGGGATACGGCAGTACGCTGTCCTCCTCTCTGCTCAGCATGAACGCCATCCAGCGTTATATCCGGGATTACGAGCTTTCGCCGATCTGGGATGCCGAATGCGGTCAGAGCTTTGCGCAGTTCTCCATTGGCGGTGTGACGGCCAGATTATGGGTAGAGGATGCGGATTCCATGACGGCACGGCTGAACGCCCTGAAAGAGTATAAGCTCGGAGGGCTTGCATTCTGGCGGGTCGGATTGGAAACGGAGTCTATCTGGGAGACGATCAGCGCATATTACAAGTCATAAAGTCCGGATTATAAGCTGCAAAACAAACCTGCACAGAGCGCCACATCAGGCGCTCTGTTTTTTTGCTGCCTTTTGTTTATTTCTTTTTTACAGATTGCCTTTTCGGCGCAGTATGCTATAATCGCCTTTATACTGCTTCAGGAGAACAGAAAGGAAACAGAAAATGCGTACATTAGCCGGAAAGGTGAAACAGTTGTTTTCCGTCGACGGCCTGCTGGGCAAGCAGCCCCGGGTCGGCGAGCTTCCCGCCGCGTCCGAAATGTACGGACAGTTTATCCGGATTGCGTGGCCTTCTGTGGTGGAAGCAGTCCTGATCGGTCTGGTCGGGATCGTCGATACCATGATGGTCGGGACGCTGGGCGACAGTGCTATCGCGGCAGTATCCATCTGCAATCAGCCGAAGTTCATTATCCTTTGCTTTGTCATGGCTCTTTATACGGCGATCACCGCGGTCGTCGCCAGACGAAAGGGCGAAGGCAAGCGCGAAGAGGCCAATCAGGTGCTGCATAATGCGTTCCTGCTAGGGACGGTGATGATCATCGTTCTGGCAGCCCTCGGCTATATTTTCGCCAAGCCTTACCTGAAGCTGGCAGGGGCCGGAGATGACTATATAGATCAATCGGTCGCCTATTTCAAGATCATCCTGTTTTCCGTGGTCCTGCAGGCATTGACGGGGATGATCAATGCGGCGCAGAAGGCCTGCGGCAATACGCGCATTTCCATGACCACCAGCCTGACGAGCAATCTGATCAATGTGCTTTTCAACTATCTGCTGATCAACGGCGTCGGGCCGTTCCCCCGCCTGGAGGTACGCGGCGCGGCCATCGCTACGGTCATCGGCTGCTTCGGCGGCTTTTTGATGTCTCTTCGCTGCCTGCTTCTCAAAAAGAACTATATCACTCTGTTCTATAAGGCTCCCTGGAAGATGGAGGAGAAGATCCTGCGGCCTTTGTTCAAGGTCTATTCCTCCGGGCTGGCGGAGCAGTTTTGTATGCGTGTCGGCTTTTTCATATTTGCCCGCATCGTTGCCAAGCTCGGGACGGAACTGCAGGCGACGCACAATATCTGCATCAATATTTTGTCGATGTCCTATTTCTTCGGAGACGGATTCCAGGTGGCTGCGACCAGCCTCGTGGGACAGAATCTGGGGGCCAAACGACCGGATAAGGCATATATTTACTGCAGCATCGGTCAGCGCTGCGGCTTTTTGTCTTCCGCGCTCCTGAGCGTGGTATTCATCACGCTGCGGCGGCAGCTGGTGCAGCTGTTCTCCAAAACGCCGGAGGTGATCCGGGTGGGAAGCATTTTGATGCTTTTCTGCGCTCTCATTACCTTCCTGCAGACCTCCAATGTGGTTTTCACAGGCTGTCTGCGCGGCGCCGGAGATACGCGCTATACGGCAAAAAGCTCGCTTTTCTGCATCGGTTTTATCCGGACGGCCGCATCTTATCTGCTGGCCTACCCGCTCGGTCTGGGGATCTACGGTGCCTGGCTGGGGCTTCTGCTGGACCAGGGCGCCAGACTGCTGTTTTCTTCCACCCGGGTGCGTAAGGGCAAATGGATGCGGATACAACTATAAACAAGGGGGATACTGTTATGGACTATCGTGAAAGCTTCCGCAGCTGGCTGCAGGGAGATGTTTTCGATACGGACACAAAAGAGGAATTGAAAACCATTGAAAATGACGATAAAGAGATCCGGGAGCGCTTCGGGCGCGATCTGGAGTTCGGCACCGCCGGTATGCGCGGCGTGATCGGTGCCGGGACCAACCGGATCAACCGGTATGTGGTCAGACGTGCGACACAGGGGCTGGCCAATTATATCCTGAAAAAAGGCCTGGGCGAAAAAGGCGTTGTCATTGCCTGTGATTCGCGGCGCATGTCTCCGGAATTTTCCGAAGAAGCGGCGCTTTGCCTGTGCGCCAACGGGATCCCCGCTTATATTTTCCCTTCGCTGCGGCCTACGCCGGTGCTTTCCTTTGCGGTCAGATATTTCGGAGCGGCTGCCGGCATCAATGTGACGGCCAGCCATAATCCGCCGGAATATAACGGCTATAAGGTCTATTGGTCCGACGGGGCGCAGGTGACGCCTCCTCATGATGTGGGGATCATGGCTGAGGTCAATGCCATCACGGATTACGCGGCCCCGAAGACCATGGACAGGGCGGCTGCCGAAAAGGCAGGGCTGTTCCGCTGCCTCGGTCCGGAAGTGGACGATGCCTATATCGCGGCCGTGAAAAAAGAGATCCGCCGTCCCGAGGTGATCGCCGCCGAAGGGAAAAATCTGAAGATCGTTTATTCCCCGCTGCACGGTACGGGCAATATCCCCGTGCGCCGGATATTGAAGGAACTGGGCTTTGCCAATGTATATGTGGTGCCGGAGCAGGAACTGCCGGACGGGGAATTCCCCACGGTCAATTACCCGAACCCGGAAGCGGCAGAAGCCTTTTCTCTGGGGCTGCAGCTGGCTGAAAAGGTCGGCGCGGACCTTGTGCTGGCGACCGACCCCGATGCGGACCGCCTGGGCGTCTATGCACGCTCCGCGGACGGCAGCTATCATTCCATGACGGGAAATATGTCCGGCTGCCTGCTGGCGGATTATGAGATCGGAAGCATCCGCGATACGAAGGGACTGCCGGAGGGCGGCGAGCTCATCAGCACCATCGTCAGTTCCAATATGGCCGGCGCCGTAGCCAGAAAATACGGTGTGGCCTTCAAGGAGGTCCTGACCGGCTTCAAATATATCGGCGAAGAGATCCTGCGGATGGAAGAGAGCGGAAAGGGCAGCTACCTGTTCGGCTTCGAGGAAAGCTACGGCTGCCTGATCGGCACCTACGCCCGCGATAAGGACGCCGTGGCCGCGGTGGTGGCCCTGTGTGAGGCTGCCTGCTATTACAGGACGCGCGGCATGGATCTGAACGAAGCGCTGGAGGCGCTGTACCGGGAACTGGGCTATTACCGCGATATGGTGATCTCCAAGAGCTTTTCCGGGCTGGAAGGTCTGGAAAAAATGGCGGAGATCATGGAAGAACTGCGCCGGAAGCCTTTTGCCTCTCTGGCCGGGCTCAAAGTATTGGCGCTGCGGGATTATAAGACCGGCTTCCGCAGGGATCTGGTGAGCGGAGAGTCGGCGCCTGTGGATCTGCCTGTTTCGAATGTGCTGTATTTTGAACTGGAAGGCGATGCCTGGTGCTGCGTACGTCCGTCCGGGACCGAACCCAAGATCAAGCTGTACTGCGGTGTCAGAGGCCGTACTGCTGCGGAAGCGGAAGCATTGGAAAATAAAATGAAAGAGGAATTGACAGAGCTGCTTTGATCTGCCGGTGATGTCATGGAAAGCGAAGAAAAAGTTGCGGAAATGCCTGCGGAGGCAGAAGACAGCAGGCCGGCGGACCCCTGGTGCGAAGGCCCTTTGCTGAAGAAAATCATCTTATACACGATACCGATTATTCTTTCTTCTGTCCTGCAGCTGCTTTTTAATGCCGCGGACCTGGTCGTGGTCGGCCGGTTCCGGGGCAGTACATCTGTGGCGGGCGTGGGTTCGACCGGCTCGCTCACGGCTCTGATCGTGAATCTGTTTATCGGGCTTTCCACCGGCTGCGGCATTGCCGTGGCGCAGGCGATCGGTGCCCGAAAGGACCGGGAGGTCCATAAATATGTCCACAGCGGCCTGATGCTGGCAGTGGGCTGCGGCATCCTCCTGACGACGGTCGGTGTGACCTTTGCGCCTGCTTTGCTGCAGGCGATGGGTTCCCCGGAGGATGTGCTTCCCAAAGCCACGCTGTATCTGCGGATCTATTTCTGCGGCATGACGGGAAATATGATCTACAATTTCGCCGCATCGATCCTGCGTGCGGCGGGAGATACCAAGCGGCCTCTGTATTATCTGACGATCGCCGGAGCTCTCAATTTTGTCCTGAATGTCGTATTTGTCGTCCTGTTCGGGATGGATGTGGACGGTGTGGCGCTGGCGACGATCCTGACGCAGCTGCTTTCCGCCGCACTCACGGTACGCGCACTCATAAGGCGTACGGATGCCTGCCATTTCGATTTCCGCAGGCTCAAGTGGTATCCGGACGCGGTGAAGAAAATGACGCGGATCGGGCTTCCTTCCGGTTTGCAGGCTTCCATGTACAGTATCGCGAACGTGGTGATCCAGTCCTCCGTCAATTCGCTCGGGACGGCTGCGGTGACCGGCTATGCGGCAGCTGCCAATCTGGACGGCTTTATTTACGGAATCTATTATTCGTTCTCCACATCTGCTGCCAATTTTGCCGGCCGCAATATCGGTGCCGGGAAATATAAGCGGCTGATGAACGTATTAAAATGCAGTGAGCTGGGCGGTATCGCGGCTTCGCTGATCTGCGGCTTTGCAGCATATTTCTTCGGAGAAACGCTGCTCGGGATCTATATTACGGATTCTCCCGAAGCGATCACTTTCGGGATGATCCGGCTTCTCTATGTGGCGCTGCCGTATTTTGTCTGCGCCTATAACGATGTGCTGATGGGCGTCCTTCGCGGGATGGGATATACACTGGTCGCCATGATCGATTCGGTGCTCTGCATCTGTGTGTTCCGTCTGGCCTGGATCGCGATCCGTTTCCCCGAATTCCATACCATGGAGACGATCATCGTTTCCTATCCGCTTTCGTGGATACTCAACTCAATCGTCAATACCGCCGCATTTGTGATCCTGTACCGGCGGCTTTTGAAGAAAAAGGAAGCGGAAATCTGATCCTGCAGCCGCTTTTCTGCAGGTTTCGCGCTCTGCGCGGCGCAGAAGCGTGCGGTCATACCGGATGCTGCCGGGCGGCGGCAGCCGGATGAATGATGAATAGGAGTGTGCAGGCCCTTGCCCGGCCTGTCTGTGATGTGATGGATACAGAAGAAAAAGAAAGCAGCCTGACTGCTGCACAGGAAAAGCAGAAGATCGCCGCGGATCCCTGGTGCGAGGGACCTTTGATGAAGAAGATCATCGTATATGCGATCCCGATCATGCTTTCTTCGGTGCTGCAGCTGCTGTTCAATGCGGCGGACCTGGTCGTAGTCGGACGTTTTCGCGGCAGTACCTCCGTGGCAGGCGTCGGTTCCACCGGGGCACTGACTTCCCTGGTAGTCAACTTTTTCATCGGGATTTCAACCGGCTGCGGCATCGCCGTGGCACAGGCGATCGGTGCGAAAAAAGAGCGGGATGTCCACCGCTATGTCCACAGCGGCCTGCTGCTGGCGGTATTTCTCGGACTGTTCCTGACGGGCGTGGGTGTGGGCTTTACGCCTGCGATGCTGCGGGCTATGGGGTCCCCGGAGGATGTTCTTCCGAAGTCCATCCTGTATCTGCGGGTCTATTTCTGCGGTATGACGGGCAATATGGTCTATAATTTCGCGGCGTCCATTCTGCGCGCCGCCGGAGATACCAAGCGCCCGCTGTATTATCTGACGATCGCCGGTGTGCTCAATGCCCTCCTGAACGTGTTCTTTGTGGCAGTGCTCGGGATGGATGTGGACGGTGTCGCGCTGGCGACGATCCTGACGCAGCTGCTTTCCGCCGTACTCACGGTGCGGGCTCTTATGAAGCGTACGGATGCCTGTCATTTTGAGATCCGAAAGCTGCACTGGTATACGGATGCGGTGCTGACGATTACCCGTATCGGTCTCCCTTCCGGCATCCAATCCTCGCTGTACAGTATTGCGAACGTGGTCATCCAGTCCTCCGTCAATTCCCTGGGGACGGCGGCCGTGACCGGCAATGCGGCAGGGGCGAATCTGGAGGGATTCGTCTGGGCTGCGTATTATGCCTTCTCTACCACGGCTTCCAACTTTGCGGGCCGCAATATGGGCGCGGGAAAATACAAGCGCCTGCTTCGCGTCCTGAAATGCTGCGAGCTGGGCGGCATGCTTACGGCGCTGATCTGCGGATCGCTTGTTTATGTTTTCAATGAGGCGCTGCTGGGGATCTATATCACGGACTCGGCGGAGGCCATCCAATTCGGCGTCATCCGTCTGTTCTACGTGTCTTTGATGTATTTCATCTGCGCCTATAACGATGTGGCCCTGGGCGTGATGCGCGGCATGGGCTATACCTTTGTTACCATGGTGATCACCGTTATCTGCGTATGTGTGTTCCGGCTGGTATGGATCGCGGTCCTTTTCCCCAGCCATCATACGCTGGATACGATCCTGGTATCTTATCCGATCTCCTGGATTTTGGCTTCCGTTGTCAATACCGTCGCCTTTGTGATGGTATACCGGCGGCTCCTGCAGAGAAGAACTGCCTGATATACGTTTTTGTATCAGATATGAAAGAAATGCCGCAGCGGCAAAAGACGGAAAGGTCATTCTGCAGCTGCGGCTGTTTTTCTGTGTGCCTGTGTGCGGATCGCAGGACGTTTATTCTTTCAAAAGTGCTTCTTCTTCCGGCGTCAGGAAACGCCAGCCGCCGCGGGGCAGCGATTCGTCCAGACGGATGCCCGCGAAGGCGATGCGCTCCAGGCCGGTCACGCGGTTGCCCGCAGAGCCGAACAGACGCTTGATCTCATGATATTTCCCTTCCGTGAGGGTGATCTCACCGCTTTTTTCGCCCTGCATGACGATCCTGCAGGGGGCAGTGAGCAGACCGTCCTCCAGCATGACGCCGCCCTCCAGACGGAGACGGGTCTCTTCCGGGAGATCTTCCGCCAGCTCGAAGCGGTAGATCTTTTCCGCATGCCGGCGGGGTGAAAGCTTTCTGTGCGCCGCTTCGCCGTCATTGGTCAGGATCAGCAGGCCTAAAGTATCCTTATCCAGGCGGCCGCAGGGAAACAGTCCCTGCTTCTGCAGCGGAGGAGGCAGCAGCTCCGTCACGGTTTTTTCTTTCGGATCGCGGGTGGCACTGACTGCTCCGGCGGGTTTGTTGAGCATGATATAGGTAAAGCGGCGGTAGATCACCGGCTCGCCCCGGAAGCAGACATTGGCCTTTTCCGGGTCTATATGGGCGCCCGGATCCCTCCGGGGGACCCCGTCTACCAGGGCGGCACCCAGGCGGATCGCCTTCACCGCCTCACTGCGGGAAGTGACGCCGCATTCCGATAAAAATCTGTCCAGACGCATCTGACTCATGGTATATGCTCCTTACGGCAGAAAGCCTCCTTTCAGTATAATGAAACTATATGGGATCCGCAAGCAAAAAATTGATTCCACATAAGAAAAAAGTGGTATAATACAGCCTATGACCGCATCCGTCCGTGCTTTGGACAGCGGATACAGCCTGCCGGGCATCCCCCGGATTTTTTACGAAAGAAGGAACTAAATATGGAGAAAGCGAAGAAACAGTCGATCTTTGCAAGGCGAAAGGTAGATATGACAGATGGCCCGATCATGGGCAAACTGATTTCATTTGCCATACCTCTTTTTCTGAGCAGTTTATTCGGATTGTTGTATTCAGCCGCCGACACCTGGGTGCTCGGAAATTTCGTCGGTGATACCGCGTATGCCGCCGTCGGCGCTATCAATCCCATCAATAATCTGATCATCAATACGACGAACGGCTTCGCGACCGGTATCGGCATCGTGTTTGCACAGTGCTTCGGTGCGAAGGATGCTGAACAGCTGAAGAAGACCCGCTCAACGGCCGTATATCTGATCCTGTTTTTCGGTATTCTCTGCACGGTGGCCGGCGTTTGCTTTACGCCTGCGCTGCTGCGGATGACCGAGATCCCGGATGAGCTGTTTGAGGAAGCCAGAATCTATCTGACCATTATGTTTGCGGCCAGTGTGTCTCGTGTGATCAATCTGGTGGCGGCTGCCCTGCTGCGGGCAATCGGCGATACAGCGCGTTCCGTTACCATTTCCGTCGGCTGCAACACGCTGAATGTCCCCCTCAATCTGCTGTTTGTGATCGTTTTCAAGATGGGAGTGGAGGGCGTCGCCTTTGCGACGGTCATCTGCTTCGTTGTGGAATCTGTATTATATGCCCGGATCCTTCTCAGAGATGATTCGGCAGTGCGCATCGACCTGCGGGAAGTCAAATTCTACGGCGAAAATGTCTGGAAGGTCGTGAAGGTGGCTGTACCGGTTGCGCTTCAGCTGGCCCTGACTTCGGTTTCGAATCTGTTTTTCCAGCGTTATACCAACGTATTCGGACCGCTGGTGCTTGGCGGCTATACGACGTTTGTGAAGATAGAAGCCCTGAACAATTATGTCATGGGGGCCTTTTCCCTGTCCATTTCCAACTTCGTGGGGCAGAATATCGGTGCGAAAAAAGTCAAGAGAGCCAAAAGAGGCATTTGGGTCGGGCTGGCGCTCAGCGGCGGCTTTGCCCTGTTTTCGACGGTGGTTTGTATGGTCGGTGCGCCGTATATCGGACGCTTCTTCAACAAGAATGAGGAAATCCTGTATTATGCCTGCTATCTGACCAGACTGGTGATGCCCTTCTCGTTTTTCCACAGTATCATGCACGGCCTTACGGGCGCACTGCGCGGTGCCGGCAACAGCCAGGCGGCTATGCTGATCTCTTTGATCAGCTTTGTGGGGATCCGGCAGCTGTATCTGTATATCGTGACGACATATTTTGCCTATACGGTCGAGACCGTATATATGGGGTACGCCGTCTCCTGGGGAATGGGGGCTCTCATTTTTGTGGTTTATTTCCTGCTGACAAAGCTGGACAAGCGGCGGTTGGTATAACAGAGCGCCTGCCGCAGCGGACGGTACGGTCCCGGCCGGTATGCGTCTGCCTGTGCCATAAGGAGAAAAAATGAAGATTTCGTCATTTTTTGCCAAACGGAAGGTCGATATGACAGAGGGCCCGGTCACTTCCCGACTGCTGGCCTTCGCTGTTCCCATGCTGCTGAGCAGCCTGTTCAATCTTCTGTATTCCGCGGTGGACGGCTGGGTGCTGGGAAATTTTGTCAGTGATACCGGGTTTGCGGCGGTCGGTTCGATCGATCCCATCAATAATATCGTCATCAATACGACAAACGGCTTTGCTACGGGCATCGGGATTGTATTTGCCCAGTTTTTCGGCGCTAAGGACGAGGAGCAGCTGAAAAGGACGCGCTCTGCCGCCGTCTTTCTGATTGCGTTTTTCGGCATCCTGTGTACGGTGATCGGAGTCTGCTTTACGCCTGCCATGCTGCGGCTGACGGATATTCCGGAGGAACTGTTTGAGGAGGCACGGATCTATCTGACCTTCCTGTTCGCCGTATCGCTGTTCCGTGTCGTCAATATGGTAGTCCCGGCCATGCTGCGTGCCATCGGGGATACGGGCCGTCCGGTATTCATCAATATCTGCTGCAACTGTCTGAACATTCCGCTGAATCTGTTTTTTGTCCTCGTGCTGGAAATGGGCGTCGCAGGCGTCGCGCTGGCGACCGTTATCTGCATCGTTTTGGAGAGTGTCCTGTATATGAGGATACTCCTGACAGATGCTTCTTACGTCCGTATCCGCCTGAAAGAGATACGGTATTATCCGGACAATCTCCGTATGGTGGTAAAGGTGGCGATCCCGATCTCCATCCAATTGCTGATCACTTCATCATCGAACCTGATGTACAGGCGTTATATGAATGTACTCGGCAGCGATGTTGCCGGCGGCTTTGCGAGTTTCCAGCATATCGAAAATGTGACGAATCTGGTGATGTCGGCGATATCCCTGTCCATATCCAATTTCGTGGGACAGAATATCGGTGCCGGTAATATCGGGAGGGCCAAGGAGGGCATCCGGAAGGGCTTGATCGTCAGCGGCGGATTTGCGGCGGCAAGTGCCGTTATTATGATCCCTGCGGCCCCGTATGCTGCTGCTTTTTTCAGCAAGAACGAGGAATTCATCTATTACGCGTGCTATCTGACCCGCATGATCATGCCCTTTACCGTATTCCACAGCATCATGCACGGCCTTCTGGGGGCACTGCGGGGAGCGGGCAACAGCCGCGCCGCCATGGTGATGTCCCTGGCCTGCTTCGTCGGGATCCGGCAGGTATATCTGTTTGTTATGACCCGCCTGATCGGTTATACCGTCGATGTGATATTCTGCGGGATACCGGTCTCCTGGATCACCGGAGCTGTGCTGTTTATCGTATATTATCTGCGGAATGATCTGGACAAGAGAAGGGTCGTGTAGGACTGCTTCACAAAAAAATCATATGAAGATTGTGTGAAGCCTGTGGCAATTGCCGCGGGGATTTGGTAGGATAAGGGTGCCGCGGAAGATTGTGCGGCGCCCTTTTTGCTTAGGCAGGCTGTGAAGCGGCTGCCGGAGGGAAAGTATGAGGTGGAATGATGCAGAATATCCTGATTGTGGACGATGAAGAACGGATGCGGAAGCTGGTGAAGGATTTCCTGACAAAGGCCGGCTACGAGGTGACGGAGGCCGGGGACGGTGAAAAGGCCCTGGAACTGTTCTTTGCGGGAAGAAAGATCGATCTGGTCCTGCTGGATGTGATGATGCCGCGGATGGATGGTTGGCAGACCCTGACGGAACTGCGGCGTTATTCCAAAGTGCCCGTCGTGATGCTCACGGCACGCTCCGAGGAGCAGGATGAGCTGCGCGGCTTTTCGCTGGGGGTGGATGAGTATATCACAAAACCCTTCAGTCCGCGTGTGCTGGTGGCCCGTGTGGACGCTCTGCTGCGTCGGAAGAACGAGGACAAGGAGGCTCCGCTGGAGGTCGGGATATTCAAGCTGGACCGTGCGGCGCATCTGCTGTATGTCGGCGGCGAAAAGGTCGATCTCAGCTTTAAGGAATTTGAATTGATGACGTATTTCATGGAAAATACAGGGCTCGCCCTGACGCGGGAGAGCATATTGAACCATGTCTGGAATTATAATTATTACGGAGATGCCAGGACGATCGATACGCATGTGAAGAAGCTGCGCAGCAAGCTCGGCGCGGCGGGCAGTGCCATCCATACCATCTGGGGCGTCGGCTATAAGTTCGATATCAACGAAGAAAACGATAATACAGACTGAAAAGTGTCCGGATCATGAAACAAAACTGGAAAAAATGCTTTACGGAATTATCTATCCGCTGGAAATATCTGCTGACGCTGGCTGCGATGATCCTGCTGCTGATCGCAGGGGTATGGGTCGTGAACCATTATTTCCTGCAGCAGTATTATCAGTCGAATAAGCTGCGGGATATCCGCGGACTGCGGCTGCAGGTGGAGGATTATCTGCTGAATAACCATACCGAGGCGGGGGCCCTGCTGCTGCGTCAGAACTGTGATACGCTGGGGGTCCGGGCCATGATCGTAGAAAACAGCGGTCTGGTGCCTGTACTGGATTTCAGCAACGCGGACGGAGAGGGAGGCCTGACAGACCGTCTCTTCCGCGTCGCCGAAAGGCCGCAGACGCGGTATGAGGAACGTAAGGTATACGAAGAAGGCGAAAGCTACCGCATTTATCTGGTGCGGGATCCCGCTACCCGTATGGATCAGGTGGAATGTATCGGCAGGGTCGATGTGAAGCATACGGCGGCGGATGAACTGCAGAAGGACGATTTCGTGGCGGAAAGGAATTACTGGTTCATCCTGTCCACGCCGCTCGCCTCTCTGGCTCAGGCCGCGGCGATCACCAACCGCTTCCTGCTTTGGGTCGGTATCGGGACGCTTCTGCTCGGGATCGTTCTGGTGAGCGTGCTTTCCCGCAGACTGACCCGGCCGATCGAAGCCCTGACAAAGCTTTCGCAGGAAATGGCGGCTTTGAACCTGACGGCAAGATACGAGGGCAATTCGGGAGATGAACTGCAGCTGCTCGGCAATAATATGAATGCGATGGCTTCCAATCTCGCCGAAAAGGTGAGTGAATTGGAAACGGCCAACCAGCATCTGGCCGAAGGGATCCGCGAAAAGGAAAAAACGGATGAGAGACGGCGGGCCCTGCTCGGAAATATTTCTCATGAACTGAAAACGCCGATCGCTTTGATCCAGGGCTACGCAGAGGGCCTGCGGGACGGAATCAGTGACGATCCGGAATCCCGCACCATGTACTGCGATATCATTCTGGACGAGGCACAGAAAATGAACCGCCTGGTGCAGCAGCTGCTGAGCATCAACGAACTGGAGTCCGGAATGGTCAAGCCGGATAAGACCCTGTTCAATCTTTCCGAGCTTCTGACCAGTGCCGCCGGTGTTTACCGGCTGCAGCTTGCCGAAAAAAAGGCCGGATTGGAGTTGTATGTGCCGGAAAAACTGCCGGTGGTCTCCGATGAATTTCTGCTGGAGCAGGTCGTGCAGAATTATCTCAGCAACGCGCTTCATTATGTAGATGAAGGCGGCCGGGTCGTTGTCACTGCCGAAAATAAAGGCGGCAGGACGGAATTTACCGTATTCAACACGGGAAGCAATATCCCCGAGGAAAGTCTGCCAAGGATCTGGGATCAGTTTTACAAGGTGGATAAGGCACGCACGCGCAGCTACGGCGGCAGCGGGATAGGCCTGTCTCTGGTCAAAGCGATCATGGAGCTGCTGGGAGGCAGCTGCAGTGCGGAGAATCTTGCGGACGGAGTATTGTTCCGCGCCGTACTGTAAATAAGAAAGTCACACGGTGCAGTCGGCGCCGTGTGACTTTTTCTGTGATGCAGTATATGAGATATCTTACAATTTACCGATAAAATTTTCCACCTGTCTGTCCCATGCATTTTCCAATGTGCGGTCCGGCGTGAATATCTTCAGCGCACAGCCGGTCGTGACCGTCAGCTTTTCTTCCTGGAAACGAAGATTGATATAAAGACCGGCAACATCCTCCGGGTCGATCTCACAGCGGCTTGCGGTGATAAAGTCCTGCAGCTTTCTGCGTGAGAGCATCAGCACGATATGGAAGGCCTGCGGAGGTCTGGTACCCCTGACCAACTGCAGAGCCACAGGCCGGAAGCTCTTCCAGCGGATATGACTTTCCGCGCCTGTCTCCGGAGCTGCATTTTCGGGATCGCCTACGGCTTTTCTTTGGCAGCTGCCGTCCACCGATACGATATAATCCGTGGCAAAAGAGGCTTCCGCCAGAAGAAAATTATCAAAAGTCTTATCCGTAAACAGCCTTGCCGCGAGATTTTGGGGATTCGGTGTGACACTGATCAAAGCGGGGACCTCCTGTCATGTCATGCCGGTATTGTATCATACCGGCCGGGCGGAAGCAAGATATCCCGCGGTTTTGTGACAAGATACGTAAATTCCCAAAGTAAATCCCACAGTAGATAAACGCTTGGATTTAGTATGGGAAATCGATGAATTTAGTGTGGGAAAAGGAGAAAAAACAGGAGAAAATCGGGAAAATCAAAGGATTTTTTGCATGTGAAATAAACC
>JAZLHR010000111.1:0-2731 GCA_045616945.1 Lachnospiraceae bacterium
CAATTATACCATGGGCTTTACCAAGCCGATTGATCGATTGTCAAGATGCGGAGGATTTTCCCTTAGAGGCGGGACATCCTTCCTCTTTTAGAGAGGAATAAAGAGTAACTATTAACCTTACAAAAACTATTATACGAGGAAGAAAAGGCATATGAAGGAAAGCTGGAAGCCCGGCAATATGCTGTATCCGCTGCCCGCGGTCATGGTCAGCTGCGGCGCGGAAGGGAAAAAACCGAATATCATCACCGTTGCATGGGCCGGGACGGTATGCAGCGACCCGGCGATGGTGAGCATTTCCGTCCGGAAGGAACGTTATTCTCATGCGCTGCTCGCGGAAAGCCGGGAATTTGTCATCAATCTTGTTCCGGCAGGACTGGCCGGAGCATTGGATTTCTGCGGCGTCAAAAGCGGCCGGGACACGGATAAATTCGCGGAGCGGAAGCTGACGGCGGCCGCCGTGCCGGAGCTGCAATGGGCGCCCGCGATCGAGGAATGTCCCGTCAATATCCTCTGCCGCGTGAAGCAGATCCTTGAACTGGGGTCACATGATATGTTCCTGGCAGAGGTGGCAGGCGTGCGGGTCGACAGCTCTCTGCTGGACGAAAAGGGGTCACTGAATCTGGAAAAAGCCGATCTTTTGTGTTATTCCCACGGCGGATATTATGCGCTCGGGAAGAAGCTCGGAACATTCGGTTTTTCCGTGAAAAAGCCGAAAGGAAAAACGAAAAAATGAAGCAGGACGATAAAACGAACGTGATGCGTCTGCTTTCTCAGCATAAGATCGAATATACGGCGTACAACTACGCGGACAGCGGCGCGGTCAGCGGATCGGATACCGTGAAGGTCCTGGGCGAGGATCCGGCCAGATGCTTCAAGACGCTCGTGACCGAGGCGCCCGGCCGGCGCTACTATGTCTTTATGGTGCCCGTGGACGGGGAACTGAATCTGAAAAAGGCGGCCGCCGCGGTCGGAGAAAAAAGCATCGAAATGATCAAGGCGAAGGAACTGCTGCCGCTTACGGGTTATGTACACGGCGGCTGCTCACCCATCGGCATGAAAAAGGCCTTCCCGACGGTCATTCACGAAACCGCGGAAGGCTTTGAGACGATCTATTTCAGCGCCGGAAAGATCGGCTACCAGGTGGAACTGCCGCTGGAATCTCTGCGGAAACTGATCCCGGTGAAGGCAGCGGATATCATTTGACGGGGGGATTCGGCGAAAGTGATGAAGATCCTGGTTATCAGTGATACGCACGGTGAACTGTACAATCTCCGGCGGGTGCTGCGGGAGGTCGGGAAGATCGACCGCGTGTTCATGCTGGGGGACTGCGAGGAGCAGGAGGCGGATATCCGGGCCCTGTTTCCCTCCGGCTGCATGTATTTTGTCCGCGGCAACTGTGACAGGCACAGCGATGCGGAGGCGGAACTGGATTTTACGCTGGAGGGCGTGACCTTTCACCTGACGCACGGGAACGGTCAGACAGATGCCGGCATCCGGAAGCGCGCTTTGGCGGCGGGGGCAGCGGTCATCTGCCGGGGACATACGCACAGGCCCTCTGCTGAAACGGAGGACGGGATCCTGACCGTGAATCCGGGCAGCCTTTCCGCTCCGAGACAGTGGGACGGGATCCCTACCTACGCGGTGATCACGGTGGAAAACGGAAAAGCGGAAGCGGAGATATTCCGCGTCAGGGACTATATTTGATAAAAGTGTCGGAAAACAGAAAAACAGCCAGGGCGTCCCGGCTGTTTTTTGCGTACAGATGGTTTTTTACGCTTCTTCGGGCTTTGCGGCTTCAAAGAAACGGTAGCTGTGGCAGATGTTGAGATCTTCCGGCATATCCGTTCCGTGATAGCCCTTGCCGTTTTCCTTCAGATGGCAGCCGTGGTCCATCGCAAAGGCGGCCAGCGTGTTATGCTTGCTCCAATGCTCCTTGATCAGCGCGGCGAACATGGCAAAGGCTTCGGAATTGCAGCGTGCCTCGGACAGGGACTCGAGCGCTTCCGGCCCGTATTTGTGCATGATGGTATCGTAATTGCCGTTATAGACGACCAGCAGATCGTAGCGGTCTTCCGCGATCAGGCGGGAAGCCACCGCATTGGTCTCGGCCTCGTCATCGACCAGGTAGTAGTCCATATCGCGCTCCAGGAAGATATTTCCCAGGCTGCATACAGGCAGGGCGACGATGGCGCATTTCTTGCCGGCGCGCAGGAAGGCGTCGAAGATACTGTCGATGCGGATGATCGGCTTGCTATAGCTCGTGATGCCGTGAACGGCGGGCTGAGCACCGGTGTACATGGTGCCGAAGCAGACAGGCGTAACGGAGGGCATCACGGTCTGATAACGGACCTGCTTGTCGCAGATGGCGTTGACTTCGGTGAAAAGCTGCGGATACTTTTCAAAGATCCACTGACCGATGGCATCGGGATTATACATAAAAATGCGGTCTGCTTTGCGGCCTGCGAGATAGTCCATCAGTTCCTGATTGGGTGCAGCGGCCTTCTCGGGAGCGGGCACTCCGGCGGCGGCGCAGAGGGCAGCACATAAGGTGTCCAGGGAATCGGGGTTGATTTGCTGATCCATGACAGAATCTCCTCGTATAATAGTTTTTGTAAGGTTAATAGTTACTCTTTATTCCTCTCAAAAAGGGGAAGAATGTCCCCCTCTAGGGGAGATCTCCCGCATCTTGACAATCGATCAATCGGCTTGGTAAAGCCCATGGTATAATTGA
>JAZLHR010000112.1:0-14314 GCA_045616945.1 Lachnospiraceae bacterium
GATAACCGCCAGTACACCGGGTGTACTGTAAACAGTATGAGCAGCATTGTCAGCTACAAGGTTCATAAAAAGATTGAACACGATGAATCCGAGTGGCAGATCATACCGAACACACAGGAAGCGATCATCGACGAGGAAACCTTCAACACAGTCCACGAAATGAGAGCAAGCCGCCGCAGGAATACGGCAACCGGGCGAACCAGTCTGTTTTCAAATCTCGTGTTCTGCGGTGACTGCGGTTCAAAAATGTATTTCTGCGCTTCCAAGAGTATACGGGAAGATCAGGAATTCTTCCGCTGTTCCGCATACAAGGAAAATCGGGGTTCCTGCTCCATTCATTTTATTCGTAATGTCGTTTTGGAAGAAATGGTGCTGGAAACGATTCGCAAAACGGCAAGGTATATTACCGAGAACGAAACCGTGTTTTTGTATCTCTACGAGAAAAATCACAAATTATCTGCCGCAAAAGAGATGCGGGATACCAAGCTTCGGGTGGAACAGGCAAAGAAACGCAGCAAGGAACTGGACGGTCTAATCACTACTTGCTTTGAGCAGCTTGCTCGTGGTACGATTTCCGAAGACCGATTCAAAATCTTTTGCGACCAGTACGAAGCAGAGCAAAAGGAGCTTACAAAATTCGTAACGGAAACAGAAATCGAAATCCAGTCAGCAAAGCAGGATGCCGTAGATCTGAAAGCGTTTCTTGAAAATATCCGTGAATGTACCGATATTCAAAAACTCACTCCCACGCTTGTAAATACGCTCATTAAGAAAATAGAGATATTTAACAGCGTAAAGGGCGAGGACGGAAAGAAGCACGTACCGATTACAATTCACTTTCGGTCGGTGGATATCGTCACCGTTCCCGACGAAGAAGAGATCATTGCCGCTATGGAAGAAATTCGCAACAACCCCACGAAAGTGGCGTAAAACAAAGGAAAACGGTGCAACCCAAACGGATTGCACCGTATCCTACATAGAACTGTCCTTTAGAGCACCGCTCAAATCAGATCCATTTTTTCTTTACTCCCATATAAGCACCTCCTTTTGTAGTGGCGGGGCGATTTCTCGTCCCGCCGCTACAAGCATCAATACGGGAAATCGGGTGTTATTTTGAAAGAGATATTATTCTCAATCAACACCTTTTTCTTTTCAAGGATTTCCACAGCACATCCATTAAACACAATCGCTTCGGGCTGTTTCAGCAGTTTATTGGCTTGAAGAAAATTAACACCGGCAATATCGGAAATAACCTTTACTGCTGCGCGTGTCGCCTCGTTCCCGTAAATTACGATAGAGTATTGTGTCATATCTGTCTCATACGGCTCATAAAAGGTTGTAGCCAATCCCCAACCGCAATCCGGGCAGGTATAACCAAAAGAATGGCCTTCACGATATTCGAGCATATCTGCTCCGCATTTTTCACACTTCATTATTTCTTCCTCCTATTCGGGTAGAATATCTTGAATTTACCGGTTTTGGAGCCGTCTTCGTACAGATGACCGTTTATTACCTTACCCGATTTGACGTAATATTTCCCAGATGGCTTAACCCAAAGGATGTCTGTGGGGGCTTTGACTGGTACGCCTAATTTGTTGGCAAGATTCTGTGCAAAGCCATTATCGATCTTTCCTGTGCTGCACGATAGCAAGCGAATTCCTTGCTTCTTGTAGCTTTTGTCTTTTGAGAACAGTTTTGCCGCCGTTCTGTGGTTTATCTGAATGGATTTTCCATTGTGCTGAACTTCTATGGTATATTCATTGCCATGTGCGATTATGTCATAAAAGCCATCGACATCCACATCTGGGCGGTTCTTAATGAACTTGCTAAAATTATCATTCGGCTTCATATAGTCTGTGCTACCAAAGGCGGCACCATATGTGTTTCCGAACCCGCCATGAAATCCAGCTCCCATCAGGCACTCACCGCCTTTTCGTGGCTGACGGCATAGCTGCTGTCAAACTGAAGGACGGTAATCCCTGCACGGCGGTATCTATCAAAGACAGAATCCGGAGCAGTGCCGTAAACAACGATGACCTTCGGCTCCAGAGTTTTCACCGCATAGGCAAGCCCGGCGGCAAAATACTCTCTTTCTCTGACGAGCTTAATGCAGCCATGAGATCCGACTGCGATGCTGCCGCCTTTTGCGACGCCTGTACAGGAAAGTCCGTAAGTACGCTCATCGCCCCAACGCACATTTGCGATCACGGGGATTCCGTTTTCCTGAAGCCAGTGACCGATAGCGCGTCCGCGGTAGGTGTTCCACTGCTGCATGACGAGAGGCATATCGCGGTACAGGCTGAAATCCGGTGAGATAACACCTTTGAACTTTTTGAGGATCGGAAGGTGCTTCTCCGGATTATTCCAGATTCTTTCAAAACTGGCGTCGTCCTCATAGAAATGAACCCACTGGTCATAATCGGTACTGCTGATAGCCTTTGAGAAAGGAATCATCCTTTCCGGCAGGCTCGTTTCGGGAGCGATGCACGGAATCTCAAGGTCGGAAGCGAACTGCGCGTTTTTGACTAAAAAAGCGCGAAAAACGTCTTTGCACCCGCTTCGGGTGCTGTTGATTTTGGACATAGAATGCCCTCTTTCCTTGCGCACATACAACGGGGCATGATTCAGCGCAAAAGATAGATTTACCCCGAGGCTGTGCTTCCCGGGCATTCGTCCAAAAGTAATTACCACATTACGAGTCGGAATGCCCGGAGGCACAGAAAACGTTAATTTTCAATGCTTTCCTCGTACTAAAAGCATCTTTTTCTTGACTTTCTCTCCGAGCAGACCTATAATAATTCTTACCACATTACGAGTAGGAATGCTCGGAGATAAGCATTGATCTGGTTGCGCCAACAATCAGGCCAATGCTTTTTTCTTTTGTCTTTGCACAATCAATCGCATCACCGCCTTTCTTTGCGTTTGTTATCTTCTGCACCAACAGCATATCAATGTGTTTTTTGTATCTATATGTTACCGCCGATTATCTTCCCTCTCGAGTTTTCGGCGCATTTTTGCAAAGGCTTGTGATACGTGGAAAGTTTTCACCAATTCCTTTGTGTTTTTCCCTCGAGTATCTTCGTAGGGAAGCATTACCTCTGCACATAGTGCCTTGGCCTGCCACTCAACGCTGCAATAAGCTGGTAACTCGCCATCAGCGAAACTCCTTGTATAAATAGGGGTAAAACCGATTTTAAACAGGAAAACGTGACATATCTCATGGCAGATAAATCCCAGAAAAGCGCCAATCTGATTCTCGTATGCGCCGGCATACACAGATTCCTTGATTTCTATGGTGAATCCACCATTATCATTCGGTGTACACTGTGCCATAGTCTGCGGTGGAAGTTTTTTATCCTCCACAACCAGATAGTTGCATCCATCAAAAATATCAGGCAGCTTTTCCAAAACTTCTAATACGGGAAATGGGCCTTTCGCAGGGACATCATTCAGCTTTCTGAAATATGTAGCTAAACGCCTTAAATCTTTGCGGCTTGCAGGCTTGGTTTTATAATCCATTTATTTGTTCTTCCCCTTCTTTTGTCTCAGAAGGTCTAGAATTTTAATGGCAGTCTCATCGTCCATCTCATCGAAGGATCTTGCAAATTGTAAAGCTACCTTTCGCTGATGACTTCCGGCTTTTCCTGCGACAATTTTGAACTGTGTTTTTGATTCTTCTACTGCTTCCTCGAGCTCCTGTTGTTCGGCTTCTGTCAATCCATAGTGCTCAATGATTTTTCCTATCCAGTCTGCCGGGACATTTTTCTTTCCGTTTTCCACCGCAGATAAGAAGGACAATCGAGTACCTAATGCATTTGCCATGTCGCCCATTATTTCATGATGCTTAATCCGAAGAATACGCACGAACTCTCCAAAACTTGTATATGCCACAGCGACACCTCCCTTTTCTTTTCTTGATGTTCCTCTAATAATGAAAGCTGCGCGCCCTGCTTTCGCGTACATAATATAACCTCCTTTCGGTTAAGTCAAGCAAAATTTCAGAACCGAAAATTTGAGATGCCGAAAATGTGGCATTTTCTCCCGCATAATTAGGGGAATTTGAATCCTTTTATTTGTTCTTTCTTGTGCCTGAATTTTACCCAGTTATCCTACCCGTGTAATATCTTAAGCGGAAGGTCGCGTGTTCGAATCACGTCAGGAACATCCTTTGAGACCGGTTTCCGGTCTCTTTTTTTGCCTTAAATCATTAATCGATTTTAGGCTTGGCCTAATATTTTTATGTTCTGCCGAGTCGGAATTTGAATGTTCCTTCGGGCGTCTTCATTGAATAGTGGAATACTTTTGGTAAAATACATTTAATAAACGGAATCAAGGTTGTTGTAGATAATCAAACATCAGCCCGTATGAGTAGTAACGAAAACGGGGGCAGTTGACTTTCATTGATGCGATAAATGTGTTATAGTCGTATTTGAGCAGAATAAACACATTCTTCTCGTATAAAAGACACTGAATGGTAAATCAAACATCTTGAACCCCGCCGGCAATTATTTGCGATTCTGCGATTTTAGGGTTGCAGTCCATGGGAGAATATGTATGAAATGGGTTTTTATTTTCCTTGCGGTTATTGCCCTGATTAGGCTTTTTGCGACCTGTCATCAACGGCTGGATCGGAGAGAAAGTCGTTGCGGCGCTGCTGCTGCGGCTCCCCAAGGATAAATATTGTGTTTTGAATGATGTGATGATCCAGACCGAACGCAGGACGTCGCAGATCGATCATTTGATTGTATCCGTTTTTGGAATATTTGTGGTCGAGTTAAAGAACTATAAGGGCTGGATTACAGGATCAGAGTATGGTGAAAAGTGGACTCAGAATATTTATGGTCATAAATCAGAATTCTACAATCCGCTTCGTCAGAATTTCGGCCATGTGAAGGCTCTGGCATCTGTTTTCGGGATAAGAGAAGATTTGATGCTGCCGGTCGTGGTGTTTGCCGGAACTGCGACAATCAAAGTCAAGTCTAAGCAGCCGGTTATTTATGTCGGTTCGCTGGTAAAATGGATCAGGTCCCATACAGAAGAATTGATTGACGCGGACGAAATGAACCGTATCGCAGGCGAGATAAGTGCTGCGAAGATTTCTGGCATTTCAGCCAGAATAGAACACGTGGGTGAGATCCATCAGAAAGTAACCGCGAGAGGAAGACAAGCCGAAGAAGGTATTTGTCCGTTATGCGGAGGAAAGCTTGTTCGCAGAAGCGGGAAGTATGGAGATTTCTGGGGATGCAGTAATTATCCGAAGTGCAGATATGTGAGGAAAGACAGTTAAATATGACAGGTACGATAGAGGTCGGTGCCGTCTGCTGCGAATTATTTGAAGAATTAAGAGAGACCGCCATGAAGGTATGAAATGACCCTCATGGCGGCCTTTTTCGGAATCGCCGTGTATCTTCCCACGGCTGTTTATAACCTCCCCAATACCGAATTGACCTTTTCGATCGCTCGCTGCACCTGTCGGCGGGCTTCGTTGATCCGGTCCTGCATGATCCAGTCAGACAGCAGCCCGTCGAAGAACCAGTCCGCAAATCCCCAGAAATCGCCGGTAGACAGATCCACATTCGCGTATTCCCGTATATCGTCCAGTTCACGCCCGAAACTGACCAGGTCCGCTTTGGCGCGTTCGATCTGCTCGGACGCACTGTTCATTTTTGAATGTTTGATCAATGTCGAGATAAATCCGCCGCCGATCATGTCATAAATGCCCCAGTTCCGGGCACTGCTCAGTGCATCCAGGGCATTTTCCAGACTGCGTTTTGCCCTCTCGCCGGCAGCGATCGCTTCCCGGCGCTCTTTGTCATCATTGTAAGCCATGTGAGTCCTCCCTGCGCCTGCCCGGTCCTGCGGATCAGGCAGGGTTTGCGATGTGGGAAATGATGGAGAACAGTCCCGCAATCATAACGATCGGGATGATCAGTGCCCCCAGACCGATCGCGCCGACCACGATCGACCCGATCAGAGCATATCCGGCGAAGCTGAACATCGCACCTAAGAGTTTGCCGCACAGTTTCAGAAAGAAACCGGTTGCCTTAAACATAACGATCAGTCCCAGTATGAACAAAATGATAATCATATCGGCCTCCTATTCAGATTTTATGATTGAAGCATACACCAATCTGTTTGCCCGGAACACCCCTTTTCGGTGCGATTTATACGGGGCTAATTTGTTTTTTTCTGCCGAACAAAAAAGGCTTTTCCGGTGCAGTGCCGGAAAAGCCTTTCGCATATCTGCCGGGAGCGGCTTAGTAGTTTTCTTTTCTGACCTCAAAATAGGCCTGCGGGTGTTTGCAGACGGGGCAGAAAGCGGGGGCTTCGACGCCGACCACGATATGACCGCAGTTGCGGCATTCCCACATGGTCACACCGCTCTTCTTGAAGACTTCCATCGCCTCGATATTGTGCAGCAGAGCACGGTAGCGCTCTTCGTGAGACTTTTCGATGGCTGCGACGCCGCGAAACTGGGCGGCCAGTGCGGTGAAGCCTTCTTCTTCGGCATCCTTGGCCATCCGCTCGTACATATCGGTCCATTCCGCGTTTTCACCTTCGGCGGCATGCAGCAGGTTTTCGGCGGTATCACCGAGCTCGCCTAATGCCTTGAACCACAGCTTGGCGTGTTCCTTTTCATTCTCTGCAGTCTGCAGGAACAGGGCTGCGATCTGCTCATACCCGGCCTTCTTGGCTACGGAAGCAAAATAGGTGTACTTGTTTCTTGCCTGGGATTCGCCTGCAAAAGCTTCCCACAGATTTTTTTCGGTCTTGGTACCGGCATAGAGATTAGCCATGGATGTTTCCTCCGTTTTTTGTGTGATTTTTTCAAAATCCGCCGCCGGATGTTTGCACAGCGGGCAAACGAAATCCTCCGGCAGAGTTTCTCCTTTGAATTCATATCCGCAGACGCTGCAGCGCCAGATCGTTTCTCCGTCAGGCGTTTTCTCTGCCGGCTGCGGCTTGATATGACTCTGATAGTAAGCATATGTTGCGGACGGGGCAATGTCAAGCACTTCCATGGCGGTCACCTCGCCGATGAACATGGTATGAGAGCCGAGATCAACGGCCTTTTCCACCTTGGCGGAAAGAAATGCGTTCGTACCTTCCGTCACATACAATATCCCGTTTGCCCCGCGCTTGGCCGCCGAAAAGCCCGCGAACTTATCCGTCGTTTTTCCGGACTGGAAGCCGAAGCGCCGGAACAGCCCGAAGTCTGCCTTTTCGCCGATGACGCTGACGGTGAAAGCGCCGGTGCGGACGATCATATCGTGGGTATGATTTGCTTTATTTACGCAGATACTCAGCCGGTTCGGATCGGAAGCCGCCTGAATGGCCGTGTTGATGATACAGCCGTTATCAAATCCGTTTTCCTGAGCCGTGAGTACGAAAAGACCGTAACTCAATTTGTACATCGTCCGGGGATCCATGTAAACGCCTCCTTGCTAATAAGAATTATTCTTGATTTTATTATAGCCGTTTTCCCTTTTTTGTCAAGCGCTTTCACCGGAAAATCCGCAGGAGCGGCTCCCGGGGAAAAATCGCCCGGCAGCTTTGCAGAGGCCGCACGAAAAAAGCAGGCCGCAGCCTGCTTTCCCGTATGATTTCCCGGACGGCCTGATGCGTCCTTTGCGGGATCTTATTGATATACAAAGCCGCTGGGCTCGCTGATCGGCAGGTCGAAGCTTTCCGGATGGTCAAACATGTAGCGCACCAGCTTCAGGGATCTGGCAAAATAAAACCCGTCCGCAATGCGCTCGTCCAGCGTCACGCCGAAATCTACCACGTCGCGCACAGCCTTGCTTCCGTCGGGCTGCAATACTTCCTCCTTGTGGATGGTTCCGAGTGTGGCAAGAATGCTGCATGTCCCGTAATTGCCCAGATGATGATACACCGCGGGGCATCCGATAGACCCGAGGTTGGAGCAAAGAGCGGTTGAATAGTTCGGGTCTCCGGCAGTAAGTGCCTTGGGATTGATGCCGAAATAATCCAGCAGCCGTACGAGCCGGGCAAACAGGGAAATAATCGGATGCGGCAGCTTCATCAATTTGTCCATCATCTGATCGACGCCGCCCGTGGCATGCTCACTCTTTTTTGTTTCTTTGACATCACCGACGATCTTCCTGCTGAAGCTGGCCAGCGTATCATCCGGCTGCGGCGTGAAAAAGAGCAGTGCTTCTTCGGCATTGTCCGCGAAACGGCGCTTGGCGACGAAACTGAGGGAGATCTCGAAGCGTTCGTACATCCGCCGCCCCTGAATAAAGCGGTTCATCTTCGGGCGTTCGCCGATCATGCGTCCTATCGCGAACAGGAAGGCATGGAATACCGTGGTTTTATAATCCGGATGCTCTGCGTTCTTTTCCTGCAGATAGCGCATCAATTCCGTCACATCGAGCGTATTGTTCAGATACACCTCGCAGTCTGTCCGCTTGGGCCAGATATGGCACATGATAGATTGGAGGCCGGGGACGTCACGGCACAGTGCCGCGTCGCGTCTGTTTCCCCAGCGTCTTTTTCTTTTCGGTGCTTTTTCCTGATCGGACATATCATTTCTCCTTTTTGCTTTCTGTTCTGCGGGCGGAAACGGGCGTGATTACGGGCGTTCGGCTTCCGCCGGAAGCTGTGAGACAAATTCCAGCATGCGGGGCATTTCAAAGCGCGCAAGCTCCGTTTTCAGGTACTCCAGGATCGCATTTTTCGTTTCGCTGTCACCCGGAGTGCCCTCACGCAGTACAACGGCAGCCTGGATCCTTTGCTGGCGGCGCGGATCCGGAACACCGTACACATAGGCTTCCTTAACCAGCGGCGACCGGCAGAGGATCTTCTCCAGCTGCGCCGGATATACATTGAAGCCGTTCGTTATGAGCATGCGCTTTCTGCGTCCTTTGAAATATACGAAGCCGTCCGCATCCATACAGCCGCAGTCACCGGTATAGAGCCATACGCGGCCGTCCGGGAAAAGCTTCATGCAGTCGGCTGTTTCCTCCGGCTCGCCGAGATAGCCCTGCATCAGGGTGGGGCCGGTCATCACGATCTCGCCTGTTTCTCCGGCCGGGAGAAGCTCTGCCGTGCCGGGCCGGACAATCGCATAATCAATATCCGGGAAGGGCAGGCCGATGCTCCCCTCGCGGTATTCGTCTGTCGGGGTCAGGCAGCTGGCCGTGACGCTTTCCGTCAGGCCGTAGCCTTCGCGGATCTGGACCGTCGCCCCGTGTGCCTGCAGGAAAGCATCCACCTCGCGTTTCAGGCGTATCGGCAGCGTATCACCGCCGCAGAATACTCCCTGCAGGAAATCCAGCCGGAGATTCCCCAGATCCAGCCCGATGAGTGCTTCGAAAATGGTCGGCACTCCCGCGATATAGTTTGGCTTCTTTTCCGTCAGCAGCTTCGCGTAGGTTTTAATATGGAACGAGGGCATCAGAATACAGGCCACGCCGAACATGAGCGCCGCATGCAGATTCATACAGAGTCCGAAGCCGTGAAAACAGGGCATGCAGGAAAGCATGGACATTCCCGGCTCGAAGGGCCTCGCAATGGCAGCCGCCGCCTGTACGCAGCAGGCGTTAAAGCTGTAGTCGGAAAGTGCGATCCCCTTGGGCTTTCCGCTGATCCCGCCGCTGTAGAGAATGACGCCGGTATGATCGCGGGAGAAGGGCTGCGGCTCACCGAGAGAGACCTTTTTTCCGCGCTTCAGAAAATCCTTCCAGAGAATGCCCGGGCCGCTGCCGGGGATATCGGCGGTGCGGCGCCCCTCGGTCAGGGCATAGGCCGGGACCAGGATCGCAGGCAGAGCATCTTCGACTTTGGCAATCACGATTTCGACCGGATAATCCAGCAGGGCGGCGGCATCGCGGACCACCTCATAAAAGCGATCCAGAACCAGTATCAGGCGGCTGTGATTCAGGCGCAGGCAAAAAGCGATCTCATTGCGCGCGGACTCCGGATGGACCATGTTCGCGGTGCCGCCGATGCGGCTGATCGCGTAAAAAAACACAAGAGCCTGCGGAAGATTCGGCATGCAGACGGTGACGGTATCCCCGGCCCTGCAGCCGGAAGCCGTGAGGGCCGCTGCCGCCGCATCGGCTTCTTTCAGCAGATTTTTGAAGCTGGTCTTCCTGTTCTGAAAATCCAGCGCGGTATAAGAAGGGGCTTTTTGTGCGGCAGCGGCCAACGCGCCGTACAGGGAAAGCTCCGGATAAGACAGATGGGTATCGCCGGCAATGCTCATACGAATATCCTCTCGTATCTGAAAATCAGAAAAAGTATAATTAGCAGCGGCGAAAAAAGCAAGATGAATTTTCGGGTATTTTTCCGTGAAGAGAAAAATATTTTACGGAAAGTTAACGGAAAATTTTCCCGTGATAGGATTGTTTTTAGGGGGGTGTGTTATAATCATAAACGGAAGAGACGAAGAATAACAAAAAACGTACAGAAAGGAGCCAAAATATGAAAAAACGGTGGATAATCGGTATTATCGCGGCAGTTTTACTTGTTTTCCTCTGCATTCCGGAACTGCATACGTTCCGCTCTGTCAAGGTGATCCCCTATGAGGGAGTTATGGAGAAACCCGCCATGGCTTTGTCCGGTTCTCTGATGGTGGAATGTACCGTCCGGAATTTCGGCCTGTTTCCGAGCTATTATAAAGATACTTTCGGAATAGAAAGGCTGGTGGACGGAGAATGGGTCACCCCGCCGAACCTTTCCGAGGAAGGAATGGTCAGTCTGCTGACGTATGACACCGTCCCTGCTTTCCGCTCCGATGTGAAGCTGGCATTTTTGGGAGAACTGCTGGAGCCGGTGGAAAACGGAGAATACAGGCTGGTGCTGGAACGGGTGAAGGGGATCCGCTATCCGTCTCAAGAGGGAAAAACCGTGATCGAATATGCCCCTTTCACCATTTCGAATGCGCCTGCCCCGCGTCCCGCGGACAAGCCTTTGTTTGATACGGAACAATTTGATGTGATCTGGAAGGAAATGGAAAAGCTGTATGAGGCAGGACAGCTGAAATATGAAGATGTGCCCGCTTATGTACTGCAGGAGACCGAAAAGATCTTCGGCAAGCCGGACTATATCGGCGGTTACGGGCCGGATTACAGTATTTACCTCATGACCGAAAAGAAAGAACGTTATTTTGTGATCAGACATGACCGGCCGGTGGCTTACAGTCAGTTCAATCATCTGAGTGATATGGACGACGTGTATCGTCTGGAGCGTTGATCGCTCCGGCAGGGCGTTTACATTTTCCCGGAAACGTGGGATAATCTGCACTGTCACCGAAGGAGGTGCAGAGAATGAAAAAAAGTGTACTTCGAAATTACGCGAAACTGATCGCATCGGTCGGGGTGAATGTGGCCCCGGGGCAGGATGTATTCATCCGGGCGGCACTGGACCAGCCGGAATTTGTCTGCATGCTGACGGAGGAATGTTACCGTCTGGGCGCAAGAAAGGTGGTCGTGGATTGGACCTGCCAGCCGCTCAGCCGCCTGCATTACCGTTTCCGCAGCCGGAAGACGCTCGGCAGTCTGGACAGCTATGAGCTGGAACGCTGGAAATATTACGCGGAAAATTTTCCCTGCCGCATTTATCTGGAGAGCGATGACCCGGATGGGCTGAAAGGCGTGAATCAGGAAAAGATCGCGAAATCCCAGCAGGATCTGTTCCCCGTCATCAAGCCCTACCGCGATGCGATGGAGAATCATTATCCCTGGTGCATCGCCGCCGTACCCGGAAAGGCCTGGGCGAAGAAGCTGTTCCCCGGGATGCACCCTGCCCGCGCGGAAGAACGGCTTTGGGAGGCGATTCTCACTGCCAGCCGGGCGGAAGAGGGAACGGATGCTGCCGAAGCGTGGCGGGCCCATAACAGGGATCTGAAGGCGCATTGCGCTTATCTGAACGGGTTGGGGATCGAATCTCTGCATTATGAAGCCTCGAACGGCACCGATCTGACGGTGGGAATGATCCCCGAGGCGCGTTTTTGCGGCGGGGCCGAGACAAGCATCGAGGGGCATGTGTTTGAGCCGAATATCCCTTCCGAGGAATGTTTTATTTCGCCGATGCGCGGCCGGGCGGAGGGGATCGTATATGCCACGAAGCCGCTGTGCTATCAGGGCCAGCTGATCGAAAATTTCCGGATCCGGTTCGAGGGCGGCAAAGCCGTCGAGTGGCACGCGGAGAAAAACGAAGCGCTGCTCACCAAGCTCATCGGCATGGATGAAGGCAGTGCGTACCTGGGCGAATGTGCATTGGTCCCTTTTTCTTCCCCCATCAACCGCAGCGGCATCCTGTTTTATAATACGCTGTTTGATGAAAACGCGGTGTGTCATCTGGCGCTCGGAATGGGCTTCCCGGATACGATCGAAGGTTTTGAGCACCGCAGCCTGGAGGAGATCCATCGGCTTGGGGTGAACGATTCCATGATCCATGAGGATTTTATGATCGGCAGCCCGGATCTGAAGATCACCGCAAAATGCCGGGACGGGAAAGAGGTCGTGATATTCCGGAACGGAGAGTGGGCCTGACGAAAAGGGCTGCAGATCCGTTCTGTGAGACCGTAAAATAAAAGATCAGGGGAGCGGAATGACCGTTTCCCTGATCTTTTTGTGTTCCGAAATCGCATATCCGGCACGGTATCAGCCCGAATATGCCCCTTTTTCCGGAGCGCCGGGCTTATGCCCAGGGGTCTTCCGATTCGGGCACGCGGATCCCGGCCAGAAGTCCGGTGAATTCGCCGAAGAGGAACCATTCGCCGGTGGAATTTTTCCTGCGGAGAGTGATGGGGCGAGGGTTATCCGCGCCGCCGCTTCTCACATAAAGGACAAGACAGCCCTCTCCGTAATTCTGCTTGCTGTAAGGATTTTCTTCCACGCGGACGGTATAGGGCTTATTGGGCGTATATTGGTTCTTCGGTGTGGCACCTTCGAAATAGGAGCGTGCGATGTAGGTTTTTCCGTCCATCAGACGGTCTCTGAGCTGAGAAAGCGCCAAAGGAGAAAGCTTTTCGGGGCCTTTCAGTTCATTGAGCAGTGCGGTACCTGCTTCACGGTCTTCGGAAAATACGGCAAGCGCGGCGACCGTAAGAGCCGCTGTCATAAACGGATCCTGGATCGTATAGCCCGGCAGCGCTTTCATTTCCTCCACCGTACGGGGGAGCAGAGGGAAGGTCACGTTTTTCTTTTCACAGCTGAGATCGTTTTTTACCTGATTCGCTTCCTTCTTCACAAGTTCGGATGCGTTCTGCTTCAAGGTCTGTCCGGCTTTTCTTAAAAGATTGTCAAAAAGTGCCATTTTCGATACCCCTTTCCGTGGTTCGTCTGCTGAAACGAACTCCCTGATATCAGTATAGAGAAAAATTCCCTTTCTGTCTACCGCAGAGGAAGGCAGAAAGGGATTTCTTTTTTTATTTTGCTGCGCTGCCGTATGCAGGCGGCCCGTCGGGCTCACCCCGGCCGCTGCAGGGAGGCAGGATGCCGGTATCAGCGAATGTTCCGGTACATGGGACCGTAGGCGGCGCAGGCTCTGTAATCCTGGCCTTCCTTATCCATACCGAATGCATTCCATGCCGCCGGGCGGAAAATTTTTTCTTCGGGAACATTATGCATGCAGACGGGGATGCGGAGCATGGAGCAGAGCGTGATCAGATCCGCACCGATATGTCCGTAGGAAATAGCGCCGTGGTTGGCTCCCCAGTTGTTCATCACCTCATAAGCGGTACGGAACGGACTGCCTTCTTTTCCGTCACAGCGAGGGGTGAACCAGGTGCAAGGCCAGGTGGGATTGGTGCGCTCCATGAGCGTATCGGTGACTTCATCCGGCAGCTTGACTGTCCAGCCTTCCGCGATCTGCAGTACGGGGCCGAGGCCCTTCACCAGATTCAGGCGGATCATTGTCGCGGGCATTTCCGCACGGGTCACAAAGTGGCTGGAGAAACCGCCGCCGCGGAAATTGTCGAAGCCGGCTTCGCACCAGACCGTCGCGTCGGTCATTTTGCGGATATCCTCGTCGGTGACATCCCACCATTTCTTCATCGTGGGCTTGCCTTCCGCATCCGTGCATTCACCGCAGGCATCGAGGCAGGCCGCACCGGAGTTCAGCAGGTGGATGATACCTCCGTTTTCCCTGGCTTTGCCTTCAAGATCGTAGCCGGTGACACGCTTTGCGGCCTCCGGAGACCAGAAGGTGCGAACATCCGCGAAGATCTGCGCGCGGTTGGTCAGCAGGCTCATGAACAGCATGCCGAGGCCGTTCAGCACGTCATTTTCCGTCGCGAATACCATGGGCTCCTTTTTGCCGGTAAAGTCAAAGGAGGAATTGAGGA
>JAZLHR010000113.1:0-4250 GCA_045616945.1 Lachnospiraceae bacterium
ATAATAATACACAAAACATCCGGCCGAAGACCGCTGCCCGCTCATGCTCCGAACCGTCGGATACAAATACTTCTAACCCGGATTATAGAAAGAAAACAAAGAGCCCGTCAATTCCCAAAAACAGTATTCAGGTTTGAAAAACGAAACACGATTTTCACTTCAAAATTCGGAATTATGCATAAAACAATTGATTTTTGACCGAAAACGTGCCATTATACAGATACGGTCACTAAAAAAGCATTTTCAAATGTATTCATATCAAAAGGCGGCAAACCCATGAGCGATATTTTATATGTTACCAATCTGCGGGCCGTTCTGGACCTGGAATGGCAGCCCAGACATTACAAAGTTAGCAACCGTCCCTGCCACGCGCTCTCCATCCGCGTGAAGGGCAATGCGGATTTTTACCATGGCGATACCCATTTTTCCGGCAAGACCGGGGACATCATCTTCTTCCCGAAAATGTATGACTACCTGCAGGTCGCACATGAGGCGGAGCGAATCATCGTCCTGAACTTTGATGTATCGGACGAAGAAGACCTGCCGCCCGTCACCTTCCGTCCGACCAACCCGCAGCCCTTTCTGGACGATTTTTTCCATATGCTCCGTATCTGGACGGAAAAGAAACCGGGCTATGAATATGCCGTGCTTTCCATCCTGAACCGTGTCTTCGAAGCTATGGTCTCACAGAATGCCAAAAGCAGGCCGATAGAGCAGGCAGTCACCTACATCCACCGCTATTATGCGTCGCCGGAGCTTTCCGTCAGCTCACTGGCAGCTATGAACGGCGTGAGCGAGACCTATTTCCGGAAGCTGTTTCTGACCGAGGTAGGGCTTTCCCCGCACCGATATATCGCCAAGGTACGTCTGGAACAGGCAAAGCATCTGCTGATCGGCGGCTATTTTTCCGTGGAAGAAACTGCTCTCCGCTGCGGCTTTCAAAACGCCAAAAACTTTTCGACCTTCTTCCGGCACGAGACCGGCAAAACGCCTTCCATGTTCCGCGGTATGAAGGGCCGCGAAGACAGCTGAAGCCGCGCCGCAATGTCAAAACGCGAAGCCGGGCGCTGCACGAAAGCCCCTCATTACATTAAAACAGGTCAGGGAAGACTATCTTTCAAAGAAGTTCTCCTTGACCTGTTGAATTATCCGGAGCATTTCCGGGAAAAAGTATGCTGCAGCCCAGCCGACGCATACCGCAGTTCGGCCCTCATTTCATTCTCTGCGGCCTCTCACCTGCAGTCATACTGAATAAATGCCGCCTCGTCTTCCGTCAGAACGCAGCCGGCTGCCTCAAAATCTGAAATACAGGAAGGGGCTGTAAGAGCCATCGATCAAAAAAGCGGTAACGAGAATCAGGACGGCCAGAGAAGCCAGTGAAGCTGCAATCAAACGGACACGTTCACCCAGACAAGAACCGTCTGCAAGTGTTTTTTGAGCCACGGAAGTTTTACCCAGCTTTTTCATCAAATTTTCCACAACAGGAAAAGCGAAAACGATTCCGAGGATCAGCACAGTCAGATTGTTCCGCAGATAGTATGCCGTTACCGGCGAAGTAAAGCCTGTTGTACCGACTCCGACCAATCGGGCCAGTCTCAACCCGAGATCGGGCAGATCCTCAGCGCCGAAAATCTGGAATCCAACGACAGTCAGGCAGAAAAAGTATATGCGGTCGAGTATCCGGATGAGCAGAGAACGGCTCTCAAAAAACCGCTGCATAAAAAACTTTTCGAGGATTATCAGTCCGCCGTAATACAGCCCCCACAGAACGAAATGCCATTCCGAACCGTGCCAGAGTCCGGTTACAGCCCATACGACCAGCAGATTCAGTACCAGTCGGCATTTTTTTACCCGATTTCCGCCTAACGGGATGTAAAGGTAATCATGGAACCATCCGCCGAGAGTCATGTGCCAGCGGCGCCAGAATTCGGCTGCACTTCGCGAAAGCATGGGATAATCGAAGTTTTCCGGGAACGAAAAACCAAACATCGAACCAAGCCCTATCGCCATGTCTGAGTAGCCGGAAAAATCAAAGTAAATCTGCAGAGGAAGTGCCGCAGCAGCTGCCCAAGTCAGCAAAAGAGTCTTTTCACCCCCGGATTCGGCGGCCTGCACGAAAGAGGCCAATTGGTCAGCCAGCAAAACTTTTTTTGCAAGCCCCAAGCAGAACCGATATATCCCTTCCGTCATTTTCGTCAAATGAAAGCTGCGTGTCTCCAATTGATTTTCTACGTCCGAATAACGGACGATCGGCCCTGCGATCAGCTGCGGAAAGATCGTCACGTAGCAGGCAAAGGTCAGAAGGTTCTTCTGTGCCCGCACTTTTCCCCGATATACATCGATCGTGTAGCTCATGGTCTGAAAGGTGTAAAAGCTGATACCGATGGGCAGCGCGATCTTCAGCAGGGGAAGACGGGCTCCGGTGAAGGTATTGAACAGATCGATCAGCATATCGGCATATTTGAAATAGAACAGCAGACCGATATTAAACAGCAGCGAGATTCCCAGTGCCAAACGGCAGACCCATACTCGGCGAACCGTATTTCCCTCAGCATCCGTTTTTTCTCCGAAACTCCCTATCAGCCTCCCGCATGAATAATCCACAAGGGTCGAAATGACCATCAGAATGACAAGCTGCTGTTCGCCCACGTAGTAAAAAGCCAGGCTGAACAGGAGAAGGACAGCGTTCCGAAGGCTATTGTTTTTCGAAGCAGGCATGAGGTAATAGACAATCAGAACCGCCGGCAGAAACAGATAGAGAAATCCAAGACTCGAAAAAACCATCGTTTTTCCCTCCTTAATCCACCATCAGGTTCGGACTGTACGCCAATGACTGGACCGAATAGGCAAACAGCACTTTGTTTCCCGGCTCAACCGGCAGTATTTTCAAGGCCTGCGCCGTCTGTACATAACGGATGTCATAAAAAACGACCCGCCGAAATCCCGAAAGAAGCAGGGGGGCCAGACTGCGCCCGAACGAATCGCTGAAAAGATACAGGATCCCGCCGTCAGGATTCGTCGGATTATCCAGGGTCAGCACGGTGCAGGCGCCGCCCAGAAAAAGGTCGTAGGGATCGGCGGCACGAATCTTGTCTAAATCGTAGATCTTTCCCTCAGATATGACCTTACCTTCGTAACGCGTCACGGAAGCCTGTTCAATGGAATCGGTATAGACAGGAAGAATTGTATCCGGAGCCAGCGGCAGCGCCGAATGACCGTAATATACGCCGTAAAACGGTGAAAGCGCCTCGCCCGGACGAACCGGCCCCACCGATCCGGCCCCCATTGCCGAGAGCAGCCGATCTGCCATATCTGTCATGGAAGCGATTTTTACATGGGTATCGGTGGAATAGTAATCCGTCAGGGTCAGTGTGTCGAACACATCGAGATACGTACCGGGGCCATCTGATGAAATACGGGCACGGATCCCATCGTAATCAATTTTGGGGAAGCCCGCCGAGTCGCTCATATAATAGATTTTGTCCGGTATCAGCGTATTAAAAAATTGAAGATCGAGGTCTGCCAAATACTCGTCTTTGACCTTGTTGAGCCGACGCAGATAAATATCGACAAATTTGTCTTTCAGAGGATAATTGATCTCCGCGGCCTGACCTTCCGCAATCACTATATTGTTATTGGCGATCCGGCCGAAAATGCCGTATTGAGCCATTGCCTTGATCCGTCGGAAAAGATCGCGCCCCGGGAATTGATCCAGCAGGTACTTTTCGGTATCTGTAAAAAACTTTCCCGAATATAAAGATTCAATTTTCAGATCCGGCCGACCATTCAGGCTTCGTCTTTCCGAAAGCGAGACCTCATCCGGCTTCCTCAGCAGCGTTGCAGCTCCGCCGAGTATCAATATCAGGGAAAATGCGGTGCAGAAAATGCACCGCATTGGAGCGGCGCTCTAAAGGACAGTTCTATGTAGGATACGGTGCAATCCGGTTGGGTTGCACCGTTTTCCTTTGTTTTACGCCACTTTCGTGGGGTTGTTGCGGATTTCTTCCATAGCGGCAATGATCTCTTCTTCGTCGGGAACGGTAACGATATCCACCGACCGAAAGTGAATTGTGATCGGAACGTGCTTCTTTCCGTCCTCGCCCTTTACACTGTTGAATATCTCAATCTTCTTGATGAGCGTATTTACGAGTGTGGGTGTGAGCTTCTGAACATCAGTACACTCACGAATATTTTCAAGAAATGCTTTCAGATCGACCGCATCCTGCTTCGCCGTCTGGATTTCAGCTTCT
>JAZLHR010000114.1:0-15136 GCA_045616945.1 Lachnospiraceae bacterium
ATTGCCACTGGATTTTGAAAAAATCATCGACATTTCTGATCCTGTTTACGGCTTCTGCGAAGTAATGGACCACATCGACCTTTCAAAGTTTTTTGCGGATAAGGAGCGCAAAACCGGTCGTCCCAGATGTGATCTCGTGAAAATGCTGAAGCTCGTCCTTTTCTCCTTCATGGAAAATGGCTATATGTCCCTTCGCGGTATGGAAAAGGCATGCCGGACTGACATTCGCTACATGTGGATCCTGGACGGCATGTTTTCGCATCTGAAGCCTTATTTACTCTTCATTGTAAGAAACCGCATCGTCAAAGAGCTTTTCCACTTCCTTGGAAGGTGCCTTGGAGAGCATGGAAACGGCAACAGCCGCCAGCGTGCCCAGCAGGAAGCCGGGAATGATCTCGTAAATACCGGTAGAGGAAAGCTTCCACAGCCATACAGCATCTACGGCGGCACCGGTGATGATGCCGGCTACGGCACCGCTGAAGGTAAAGCGCTTCCAGAACAGGCTGAGCATGATGACAGGACCGAATGCGGCGCCGAACAGGCCCCAGGCATTCGAAACCAGATCCATAATACTGCCGGAATCCGGATCGGAAGCGATCACAACAGCAAGCACGGCAATGGCCAGTACCACGATACGGCCGACCCAAAGCATTTCCTTATCTTTGGCCTTGCCCTTGCGGATAACAGGCTTATACACGTCGCTGGCGAAGGCAGACGCGGCAGCCAGCAGCTGGCTGTCGGCAGTGGACATGGAAGCCGCCAGAATCGCGGAAAGGAGCACACCGGAAATCAGCGCCGGGAAGATCTTGCGGACCATGGTGATGAATACCAGCGAATCTTTTTCAATGACCGCGTCATATCCCAGGAAAATACGGCCGATGATACCTACTGCCGCGGCAAAAAGCACGATGAGCACCGTCCAGGTGATACCGATCTTCGCGGATTTCTTCAGGGATTTTTGAGATTCCAGCGACATGAAGCGGATGATGATATGCGGCATGCCGAAGTAGCCGAGGCCCCAGCCGAAGCCGGAAACGATATCCTTCCAGCTGTTGAACGCGTTCCAGTAGCCGGCAGTCTGGGAAGAGATCTCCGCCACGGAGGATGCCGCGTTATTTTTCAGCATAAAGGAAGCGAAAATCGGAGCGATCAGCAGAGCGCCCAGCATCAGCATGCCCTGGAAGAAGTCGGTCCAGCAAACCGCCTGGAAGCCGCCCAGGAAGGTATAGCTGATGATGATCGCGGCCGCGATATACATGGCAGTCTTTTCATTGATACCGATAACGGTATTGAAGAGCGTTCCGCAGGCCTTGACACTGGAAGCCGCATAAACGGTATAGGCCACCAGGAAGATCACCGCGCAGATGATCTGCAGAGCCTTGGAAGACGAAAGGAAACGGTTCGTCAGATATTGCGGGATCGTAATGGAATCGTTCGCCACAATGGAGAAGCGGCGCAGACGGGGCGCCTGCAGCAGCCAGCTGACAGTATAGCCGACAGCCAGGCCGACCGCGATCCATACCTGACCGACACCCAGCGCATAAATGGATGCGGGAAGGCCCATCAGCACCCAGGCGCTCATATCGGACGCACCGGCGGAGAGGGCAGATACCCAGGCGCCCATCTTGCGGCCGCCCAGGAAATAGGTCTTATCGCTGCCGTCCTTCGAACGCAGGAAGAAGAACACACCGATCCCCAGCATAAAGAGCAGATACACAATAAAGATCACGACTTCAGCAGTCTTCATAAAAAACCTCCTGTGCTTACACAAAGCACTGGTGTATTCTAACACAGATTATGCAGGACGTAAATACAGAACGCAGTATAGAATTCTTTCTATACCGCGTTCCTGCATTTTGCAAAATTCAATTCATATTTCAACTGTTTTTTTACAAGAATGTTTTGTGTATGAAGAATGGACTTTTTCGTTTCACAGCCTATCAGACAGGCTTATACCCCTGCAGAAACATCGGCATCATCTGATCCGCATACCGGGCCAGCGCATATTTCCCGCTGTTCAGGCACCAGTCGTACATCAAAGCCCGTTCAAACATCGCATAGGCATTCACGATCTCATTCACGGAAAGGTCAGTCCGCAGCTCCCCCTTCTTCTGCCCCTCCCGCACGATGGATATCAGCAATTTGAAATAGGTCCGGCTGCGGTCCAGCAGGTCTTTTTCGCCCTTCGTCAGAAGCTGAGAAGAAAAAAGCCTTGCGAGCAGATCCATCGGGACGGAATTATCGATCATCGTAAAAAGCTCATGATTCAGGAAAATGAGCCGCGAGGCGGCATCGCTCTCCGGATCCAGCTGTAATTTTAATTCATCATATTTTTCGTCAAAGAGAAGCGCAAGGCCGCCCAGCAGTGCATCCTTGCTTTCAAAATAGTGATAGAAGGAGCCTTTGGAGGTCTGCGATTCCCGAACGATATCCTCAACGGTCGTATTGTCGTAGCCCTGCTCGTAAAACAGCTTCCATGCTGCCGAAACCAGCTTCTGTTTGGTCACATTTCCCGCTTTCTTGGGCATCGCCATGCCTCCCTTTATCCTTCATAAATTTTCTTCCCGCATGCTTTTGCGGCCGCGAAGGCCGATTCGGGCACCTACGCAGCCATTATCCCACAGGCTCTTCCCGAAAGCAAGAGGCAGCTTTTCCCCGGATGCAGCCGCCCGCGTAAATAGTCGAATCATTCCAATAAAAAGTTTATGCTTTTTTAATAATTTGCTTTACAATCTCCCCCGGCCAGTGTAGAATAACCGCGTCCGGTCCTGTGCATCTTACCGGGACACAAAGGAGACGCATCATGAAGCGCAAAGACGGTTTACTCTTAAAACATGCAGATCCCATGTATCTGATCGCCGCCCATGTGATGGGTGAGCGAAATGACGCACTCAACAGTATCGTTCTGGATATCCCTCTTGAGCCGATCAATCGCTATATGCAGGAAAAGCGCAGGGAAGGCAAGCCCGTTACTCACCTCGGGATCGTGGTCGCAGCCATTCTGCGCACCTTTTCCGAGTTTCCCGCACTGAACCGTTTCGTTGTCAATAAGCGGATCTATGCCAGAAAGCATTTTTGTCTAGGCATGGTCGTTATGGGGCATGCAAAGGGCGAAGCCGCCGTCAATGAGGGGACCGTGTCGAAGGTATATTTCGATCTGAAGGATACCATCTACGACGTAGAAAAAAAGATCGCCGATTTCGTTCAGAAGAACCGCAATGCGGATAATGCACCGAAAAAGTGATCAAAAAGCTGCTGTCCTTCCCCGGGCTTGTCCGCTTCGGCATCAATATCATCAAATGGGCCGACAAGCACAATCTCCTTCCTGCATCCCTGATCGAAGCCAGCCCCTTCCACTGCTCCCTGCATCTGACCAATCTGGCCAGCATCCGGACCAATCACATCCTTCACCACGTATATAATTTCGGTACCGTCAGCATGTTCTTCTCCCTCGGCAATTCCCGGGAAGTCGTCCGTTCCCGCGGCGGCGAAGTCTATACCGAAAAATGCCTGCCGATCGGTCTGGTCATGGACGAGCGCATTGCCCCCGGTTCTTATTTCGGCAAGAGCTTCCACCGCATGAAGCAGTTCTTCGCCAATCCTGCTCTGCTCGAGGTACCGCCTCTGGCAGTGGTCGCCGATCCGGAGATCTGATCAGCACGAACCTTTTCCGCAGCCGCCCCGACAGGCGGCTGTTTTTTTTTGCCGCATTCCCGCGGCTTTTTTGATACCCATTTTCAGAAAATATGGTATAATAAGCCGACATTTGCCGAAAGGAGCCCTGAAATGGCTTACTATGAAAAAAAAATATGTCTGAACGGGCATGAAGCCGAACTGCAGGTCAACCTGTGGGATAATCTGCCCGATTTTCAGACAGGGAAAAAACGTCCGCTGATCCTTGTCGTACCGGGCGGCGGTTATTCAAGAACTTCCGACCGTGAAGCTGACCCGATCGCTTACAGCTTTCTTGCCATGGGTTATCACACGGCCATTCTGCGCTATTCCGTCCGGCCCGTCAGCTGGCCGCAGCAGCTGGAGGAACTTGCCTGGTCCATGCAGTATCTTCGTTCCAAGGCGGAGGACTGGTTCATCGATCCTGAAAAGATCGCCGTCATCGGCTTTTCCGCGGGCGGCAGCCTGACCGCAGAGCTGGGTGTACATTGGCACGAGCCCTGGCTGGCAGAAGCAGTCGGCGCACCCTCGCCCGAATGCATCCGCCCGAACCTGCAGATGCTGATCTATGCGGTCCTCTGCTCGGACAACTATCCGCAGATCTCCACCGTCCGCAAAGAACTGCCCGGAGAATGCCGTATCTCGCCCGATTCCGATGCGCCCGTGCGCTACATCTCCTCTCTCACGCCGCCTACCTTCCTGGTACACGCGCTGGGCGACCCGACCGTCAGTCCGGACAATGCCCTCTTCTTTGCAGAAGCTCTGCGCAAAAACAAGATCCCGCTGGAGTTCCACCTTTACCAGAACGGGTCACACGGCTTTGCGTTAGCCAATTATGTCACCAACAAGCCGACCAAGCTGATCCCCGACCCCACTCTCAAAAACCGCCCCGGTCTGCAGACCTGGGTGGAACAGGCAGGTCTGTGGCTGGAAGGACATTTTCACACCTGGGATAAGGAGGTACAGCCGTGAATTACCGTGAAGAGATCATTCGTACAGACGGGCTGGAAGCGACCCTGCAGCTGTATCTGTGGGAAAACCAGAAGGACTATCATGTCGGCAAAAAAAGACCGATTCTCCTGATCTGCCCCGGCGGCGGATATAAGTTCGTGGCCGGTGACGAAAACCAGACCATGGCCTACCGCTTCCTGCAGTGGGGCTATCATACCGCCGTGCTGAACTACTCCGTCCGGCCGAACCCCTGGCCGATACAGCTGCATCAATTGGCTCTCAGCGTGGCGCTGATCCGGGAACACGCGGATGAATGGTTCGTCGATCCCGATAAGATTACCGTTGTCGGATTTTCCGCCGGCGGAAGTCTGGCCGGTGAGCTGGGCGTGCATTGGCATGAGCCGGAGCTTGCCGCAGCGGTCGGAAAGACGAACGAAGACATCCGTCCGAACGCGCTCGTGCTTGGCTATGCTGTATTGGCGCTGGACCGCTACCCGCAGCGAAACACCGTCCTGTTGGATGTGGAAGAAAGAAAACAGATGCTGAAAAGCCTGAAGCCCGGCAGCCGGGAAGCAGATGCCCCCGTGCATTATGTATCGGAGCATACGCCGCCCACCTTCCTGTGGCACACCTTTGAAGATACATCCGTCCCGATGGAGAGCAGCCTGTACTTTGCACAGGCAATGTATGAATATCAGCTTCCCTTCGAGCTGCATATTTACGAAAAGGGCAAGCACGGTCTGTGCCTGGCAACGGATGTTTCGGACAACTACAAAGGCCTCGTAGACAAGTCCGCCGCTATGTGGACGGAAAGCCTGAAGATCTGGCTGAACGAACTGTTCGGAGACAGTCAGACGCCTCACTCTCCTCTTTATGAATATTCCAATTGCATCGGACACAGAGAATAAAAAAAACGTGTGTCCCGCAGAAGTAATCCTACCGCCGGTAGGATTTCTTTTTTTCTTCTCCGTTCTTTCGCTTGATAATCTCTCGGCGGTAGGATAAAGTACAGGCAGAATACGATCGTAGGAGGTTCTGTTATGGATAACCTGAACCGCATTTTTGCCGATAATCTGCGCAGAGAACGCCGCAGGGCCGGCCTGTCTCAAAAAGAGCTCAGCGACGCGCTGCATTATACGGAAAAAGCCGTCAGCAAATGGGAAAACGGCATATCCATCCCGCCCGCGGAAACTCTTTGCCGTCTGGCAACAATCCTGCAGACCGGAATAGACGAACTGCTCAGCTTCAGCCCCGAGCCGGAATTTTTCCTGGGGATCGACGGAGGCGGGACCAAGACCTTTTTTGCGCTCGCGGATAAATCCGGCCAGGTCCTCCGGAGCATCTGCCTGGGTCCGTGCAATCCGGTCGATATCGGCTTCCCAAAAGCGGAGGCGATCTTCACATCGGGGCTGGAATATTGCTGCAAGGGCATATCCTACGCAAAAGTTTCCCTCTTCGGAGGCATTTCCGGCGGCAATGTCGGCTCCAACCAGCAGATCTTACAGGATTTCTTCCATAAATTTCACCTGAACCGCGTCGAACTGGGCAATGATGCCCGCTCCCTCATCGCCGCCGGTCTGGGCAAAAATGACGGACTAACGATGATCATCGGCACCGGTTCAATCGTATATGCCCAGAAAGACGGTGAGCTTTCCCAGTTCGGAGGCTTCGGATATCTGTTTGACCGGAGCGGCAACGGCTACGCCATGGGACGCGACGCTGTTTTCGCGGCCTTTGCGGACGAAGATCATTCCGGGCCCTCCACGATCCTGACCAAAAAGATCGCCGAACGCTGCGGCGTGACCGCTACCAGGAATCTGACGCACTTTTACGATGAAGGCAAAAGCTACATTGCCTCCTTCTCCGATCTGGTCCCGCAGGCCTACCGGGAGGGCGACCGCGTCGCGGCCCGCATCCTCGAAAAAAATGTCTCCGAGATTGCACGTTACCTGGATGTCGCGGCCTGCCGCTTCGCGCCGGATCAGCCCCTGCCGGTCATTCTTGCCGGAGGGCTCACGCACGAGAAAGACCTGCTCTTCCCGATGATCGAAGCCAAATTAACGCACAAAAATCTGCAGCTCATGACCTATCCTTACGAACCGGTCCTCGGCGCCCTGCTGCTGGCCGGCGCGCCGGTCAAAACCGACTGGGACAACCATTTGAAGCGCTGATATGCAAATCACCTCCGGCAGCAGTCCGCCGGAGGTGATCTTTTTATATGTCATATTTTGCAAGGATCTCACTGGGTGTGCGCCGCAGCAGAAGCCGCAGGGGCAAAGTCCCGCAAAGCAGCGTCAGGAGCAGCAGGACCGCCAGAAGCACAAAAGCATACGAGACCGGATAATGCAGCAGCTTTGCCATGAGACGGGAATGATACGTCCAATAGAACATGACACCGCTCCCCAGCAGGAATCCCGGAAGGGAAGTCAGAGACATCAGCGTCAGAGACTCGATACTGAAACGGAAAAGCAGATTCTTCTTTGAGACGCCGATCGCCCGGTAGATCCCCAATTCCTTCACACGGTTCATCAGGGCCGAACGCATCATAAAATACATACACAGGGCCATGATCAGTGCCAGCACGCCGAAAGTGATGCATTGCGAAACCAGATTCTCTTTTGCTTCCGCCAGCAATTCTTCGCCTCTTCCCTGCGGCGTGATCAGCACTTTGCTCTCACCGTCCGCAAGACGGAACCGTTCCGGCATTGACTGCAGATAAGCAGCCGTTTTATCCGGGTCTGAAGAATGCAGGACGGTATAGGCGGATGACCAGGAAGCGATTCGGTTCCCGTCGATCTCCTGCTGTCCGTCGCCGTAATAAAAACCGGCCCCCTGCATAGTCTCGCCAAACTGTTTCGTGATAGCCAGATAGGTCTCATCGCTGACAAAATAATTGATATAATACGACAATTTGAAATACTTATAGGATTCAGTTCCCCACCATTCCATTTCGTAAAAACAGTCATGTGCCGGATTTTCGGGGCTGACCTTCAATATTTCGCCGACGGACAGCGGCAGACCGTGGATAGTGACCGAACTGCCCTGCTGCGGGATCTCCTGTCCGAAGCTGTCTTCCATTACCAAAATGACTTCCCCGGGCTTCACGTCGATCCCGAAGGAAGATCCGCGATATACAGGCAGCCCCAGCGTGATATCCATCAAATAGACTGCCAGGGACATTTCCGGAAGATATACCGCCGGTTCATCACATTCCACGATCCCGGCGATGCGGCAGCTGCGGCCGTCAATACTGAGCGAAGTGCAGAATACGTTCAGAAGATCCCGGTATTCTTTCATAAAGCCTACACCGGCGACCTTCAGGAGCTGATCTGCGACGGCGGTGGAGATCACGATATCATTACTGTTCAGGTCTTCTTTCTGACCGGATGCGAGCGGCAGATCCGCCGCCAGAGAGATCGGCAGCAGATTTGCGGACGCGGAAAAATCATTGTTCCAGGGCAGAACGGAAAAAGTTTCAAAGCAGCCGAGATTGAATTTCAGGTCCGTTCCCGAAGTGGAGTAGCAGCGTCCCATATAGGACGCGTCCACGGCGGCTTCCGGAACCGTCAGTGCCTCACGCAGGAAGCCGGATACTTCCGCATCCGGTGTAAATATACCGAAAATATAATGATCGTAGGACTCCCTGATATCCAGGAACGACTTCACGGCCTTGCCGATAAACCCGGCCAGGAGCACCATCAGCCCGGCAAACAGGAACAGCGTCATGCGCATGAGCTTGCTGCTTTTTTTGTCTTTTCCGCCGAACTGCTTCGGGAAATTGGCCCGGAAGCCGCTTTTGACCGAGCTGCGGAAGGAAAACAGGCTGCCGTAGTGACTTCCGTTTACGGGCGAAAGCCTGGACATATCGATCCTGGCCCGCTGTTCCCGTGCATGCGCCTCCGGCACATAATGCTCCTGACGCAGACGCACCTCACTGTCGCCCGTAAGCAGCTGCACGCCGCTGTCTTCCGTTTTCAAGTACAGCTTGCCTTCATGCTGCACCAGGGTGAGCCGCAGCGGCTGATCCGGCTTTTCTCCGTAAAAATCAAGGGAAACAAACGGTCCTTCTTCCGTAAAATGCGGCAGATCGGCCAGGAAAATATCGTTGCGGTTCCGCGTCTGATAGGCTTCGGCGGGAGTATTTTCGCGCATATTCACGATCTTCCCGTCGGAAAGTTCTATCACGAGATCACAATACCAATCCACCAGCTTGGCTTCATGCGTGACCAATACCACCAGATGGTCGCGGGAGATCTCACGCAGCAGTTCCATCACCATGATCGTGTTGGCTTCATCCAGGTTCCCGGTCGGCTCATCGGCCAGAATGATGCGGGGATTTTTCACGATCGCCCGCGCAATGGCGATACGCTGCTGCTGACCGCCGGAAAGCGCATCCGGCATCCTGCGCAGATAACGCTCCATTCCCACATTTTTCAGAGCAGCCACCGTGCGCTCCTCGATCTCCCGGCTGTCGCGCATCCCCACCAGACGCAGCGCATCCGCTACGTTTTCAAAGCAGTTTTCAAGTCTGTTCAGGTTATAATTCTGAAAAATATATCCGATGGCCCGGTTGCGCAGCGCATCCGTATTGCGGCTCAGGTCTTCGCCTTCGATGAGTACACGGCCGCTGTCAGCCTTGTCCAGACCGCCCAGCACATTCAAAAGGGTCGTCTTGCCGCAGCCGCTGCGCCCGAAAATTGCCACCATCCCCCGTTCCGGCAGAGACAGCGAAATATCCTGCATCACCTTCACTTCGTTCTGACGGCCTTTATAATAACTCTTTCGGAGTCCGCTTGCTTCTATCATGCTTCAAAGCCTCCTCTCAAAGCGTTTTTCACGCTCTGTCCGTACAGCTTCCCGATCTGCTTCCGCGTAACTCTGGTCGTGATGATGAACAGCCCCAGGAAGATCAGCCCATACTGCCACGGGTACAGGAAAGTGATCAGTTCATTTGCCTTGGGAGACGTAAATACCATCACCGCCGAAAGCACGACGGTGAGTACCGCCGGTATCATGGACAGATACATGCGGCTGAACATAGCTACCCAAATCGTGCGAACCGGGATCCCCATGGAGCGCAGGATGGCCATTTCGCCCCGTGTCCCCTCGATTGCCCGCGCCGAGCAGAGATGAATGAAAAATGCCAGGAAAATGACGGTCAGACCCCATAAAACGACCAGCAGGCCGCCTTCCAGCGTATTGGTAATCGTCTCGGCGATATTGGCAGCATAGGTCGTATCCGAGCAGGCGGCCACATATCCGTGAAGACGCAGGGCCGCGGCAGCCTCCTGCGCGGCTTCGTCGTCGCGGAAGAACAGGGACGCCTGACGGTAAACGGCCGAAAGCTGCGACAGGGCCAGTTCTTGTACCTTATCCATGCTGATTATGACAAAGCTGCTGTTTTCCGAAAAGCCTGTCCCGCTTTCTTCCGGCATTTTTTCCAACCGATCCTCAGGCATCGAACGGTAGGAGAAACGGTACTGTATCCGGCTTCCGCCCTGTGCATAATTCACCTGCGTGCGCACGGCATTATAGGATACGACCAGGGAAGGATTCTGTCCCGCGAGCGTTTTCATCAATTCTTCTGCCTGATTATGTCTGACATAGTATTCCTCTCCGTGCAGGGCAAAGCTGCCGACGAGCATCGGCGCTTCGGTGAGATCCCAGCTTTCGCTCTTCTGTCCGGCAGTCAGGGTCAGATTGACGGTCTGACTATCCGTTTCCTGCAGATATTCCAGCGCCGTCAGAGCCCGTATGCCCTCTTCTGTCATAAGGCACTCCGGCGACAGGTTATTGTCGTAATAGTATTTCCAACCGACGACCTGATAAGCGGTCCCGGCGAAATACATTTTTCGATCGGTCTCGCCGCCCGTGCCCCAGGTATTCCGGTAAGAAATGGGAAGATACAGAAACAGTTCGTTATCCTTTTCCGGATACCGGCCTTCGATCTTTCCGTCATAGGTCTTGCCGTAGGTAATGCCCATATCGTAATAATAATTGCCGGCATCGTCCCGGAAAGATACATATCCGGCGGTTCCGTTATCGAGCAGGCTGTCATAATGCAGGGCACGCTCGGCACCGTAATCCCTCACAAGGCCGTCCAATTCACTGTCACTGAGCGGCTGGCCGTCCTGTCTCGTCAGGACCACGCGCCCCGGCACGTACGTAAACATGTACGAAGGGCCGAGCAGACGCGGGATCTCACCGCAGGAGCCCGTTACGGCAAACAGTCCCAAAGCCCCGAGTATCAAGAGAAGGCACAGGAAAATGCTGAGCTTCGGTTTTGCGGTAAACATGGCACGGCCGAGCAGCCTGCCGTTTTTCATCTCCCTGCGTTTATTTTCCTTCCGCTCGCTCTGAGACAAAGTCCCGGCACCGCTCGGAACGGCTGACATTTCCTGTCCGGGAGACGGGATCGTTTCCTCCTGTGAAACAGTACGCTGCAGGCCGATCCGGTCATCGCTTTCCACCGCACCGTCAAAAATGCGGATCCTGCGGGTCGCACAATGCTCTACTTCTTCCACATTATGCGTGACGACGATCAGCAGCTTATCGCGCGATACCTCTTCCAGCAAAGCAACGATCTCCCGGGCGGATTTGCTGTCCAGATTGCCGGTCGGTTCATCCGCCAAAATGATGGGGCTGTCCTTCGCGAGCGCACGCGCAATGACCGTCCGCTGCTTTTGACCGCCGGACAGTTTGCTTCCCTTCTGATGCAGCTGCCCCTCCAGACCCACGCGCCTGAGCAGTTCCAGGGCTCTGGCCCGCCGCTCTGCCTTATCGGTGATCTGCAGCAGCGCCAGTTCCACATTCTGCAGCACGGTAAAGCTCTCCAGAATGTTATAATCCTGAAAAATGAATGAAATATATTTTTCCCGGTATGCTTCCCGGTCCTTTTCGCCGTAATGCGAAGTCGGCTGCCCCTCAATGAAAAGCTCGCCCTCTTCATAGGTATCCATCCCGCTGATCACATTCAGCAGGGTCGATTTGCCCGAGCCGGATTCACCCGTGACAGCGACAAATTCTCCTTTGTCAAAACTCAGATTCACGCCCCGGATACCGACAGCCACGCTGCCTTCCGAAGCATAGATCTTCCCGATGTTTTTTAATTCCAATAAACTCATAATCACTCCCTGAAGGCACGGCCTTTCACAGCACCGCAAATAATAAAAGCGCAGCGTCCGTCCTGCCGGATATCAGCTGCGCTCATAACACGATTCAGTTCTCCAAAGCGCGGATCAGCTCCGGCAGAGCCAATTCAAATTTTACTCCGTACCAATGATTTGCGTCCTTGCCGGTCAGTTCCATACAGCGAACGGTATAATCTCCGGCAAGTGCAGCCGCATCATACAGGCTCTTGCCCTGCATATAGGCCCCCACGAAAGCGGAAGCATATACATCTCCGGTCCCGTGGCAGCTGCGCTGCAGCTTCTTATGTTCGTAATAACGGTACTCTCCGTTTTCATATACCGCAATACCGGTCGTTTCGGGATGGTAGCTGACTCCGGTCAGCACCAATGTCTTCATCCCGCTCGCAGCCATAGCCGCCAGCAGCCCGCGGATATATGCCTCATCATAGCTTTCGCGGTATTCATATCCGCAAAGGAAACAGGCCTCGGTGATATTCGGGATCACGATATCGGCCTCACGGCAAAGGGAAGCCATTTCAGCCGCATATTCCTCGTTGAACAGCGGATACAGCTTGCCGTTGTCGCCCATCGCAGGATCAACGATCTTCACACCGTCCGGGCGCAGGACGCCTTCAAAGATGTCCTTTACATAAGAGATCTGCTTCGTGCTGCCCAGATAGCCGGTATAGATCGCCTTGAACAGAATATTTTCACTTTCCCAATGTGCCAGAATACCGGGCATATCATCCGTCAGGTCACGGAAAGTAAAATTCTTGAAGCCTGCCGTATGGGTGGAAAGGACCGCGGAAGGCAGGATGGCCGTTTCCAGTCCGCAGGCGGAAAGGATGGGCAGAGCCACCGTCAGGGAACACTGCCCTACGCAGGAAATATCCTGTATCGTCAAAATTTTGGAATAATTCATGATTATCCTCCGAACCGGCGGGGCATTCGATGCAGTCCGTTTGCCGGCAAACCGGTATTATACATCATTTCGCGGGTAACTGCAAGAAGCGCATGGTGTCCCGCCGGACGAAAAAACAGCGAAAAAACAGCCGGTGCGCACGCTGCGTCTGTCACGCACTCTGACGGGCGTTCTTTCTGCGCTTTTTCAATTTGGAGATCAGGCGGCAGATCAAAAATACGATCAGTGCCAGCAGCAGTATCACGACGATGAATGCGATCGGGATGATCTTCGCTGCCGTGCCGGGATGGGAAATCACGGCAAGACCGCCTTCACTGAACTTGTTCTTCCGTCCCTGCACATCCTTGTAGATCTCGGGCAGTTCGGGCACACCTTCCTCGTTCTTGTCAAAGCTCCGCAGGTAATTCACCATGGCGACCCATTCCTTGATCTCTTCGCCCTCCTGATTCTTCAAGGAGTATTCGTAGAAATCGGTCACGGGATTGCCGTCCGCGTCCTTGGGAGTAATAGACAGGATCCCCTTCGTCAGCCCGTTCAGCATGCCGAGCATATTGGCGGCATACATATTGGCGCAGACTTTATAAAGCTCATTGTCCTTGATCTTCTCACGGCTGCCGTCCGGACGTTCCAGATAGACCTCCGTCACACGGTCGAGCAGGATCCGCTTCGTATTGAAACTGTATTTGAGGCCGCTGTAGCTCATCTTGATGGAGCTGACCATGTTTCCGAGGCTGGCATCCAGTTCGGTGAGCAGCTTCAGTTCTTTACCGGTGATATATACACCTACGATGGGATGGCCCGCGCTGCCGTCACCGCCCACACCCAGCGAGCAGATCTCAAAAGCATCTGCCACGGAAATGTTGCCGGTACGGACTGCGCTCCGGATAGTACCTAGGCCGACCAGAGCCACGTCGATATCGTCGATCCCATTGCGGCGTGCTTCATACAGATAAGCATCCGCAATCAGGTCGCCGGTCGTATATTCCTGATGCGACGCATACATTTCCTGCACGGAGATCATATCAAAACCGCTGTGACAGATGATCTCGTCGAAGCTTACGCCTTCCTTGGCCAGGTAAGTATCGTTGATCTTCTTCTCATATCCCGCCAGACGCTCCGCGGTCTCCGCATCTTCCTCAACGGAAAAATCGACGGGGATCAGTTCGTAGGACCCCAGTTCGATTCCATCCTTCCCTACCGTAAAAGTCATTCTGCCGAGATATTCCAGATATTCTCCGCTGGAGCAGATAACGGTCTTTCCCACCTGTGCCGCCTTTTTCAGAACGGTATGCGAATGGCCGCTGATGATAATATCGATCTCCGGCACCGCGACTGCCAGATCGTAATCCGCGCCGGAAGTACCGCTGCCGGACATGCCGCCGTGGGAAAGCCCTATGATCACATCGCACCCGGCAGCCTTCATTTTCTGCACGGTCGCCTTGGCGGCCTCCTTATAGTCAATAAAAGTCAGGTCGGTCTGCGTATCTTCGATACTGCTGTAGCCGCTCACACCGAAAAAGCCGAACTTCAGGCCGGCACATTCCTTCACAATGAACTCGGCAGCGCCGTATTCGTCCAGAGCTTTTTTCAGATCCTGCTGCTCTTCCGTCAAAGTGCCGGAAAAGTCGATATTGGAATAGACCAGCTGCGGCAGAGGATCTCCGGAAGCTTTGGCCGCACGAAGCATCTTGGCGAGGCCATAGCCGCCGAAATCAAACTCATGATTGCCGAAGGTCACCGCATCGCAGCCGAGGATGCCGAGGTTGCGAAGTTCAAAGGCATCCGTCGAATACGCAGCCTGAAACAGTGTTCCCATGGAGAAATCCCCGCTGTCGGCATACAGAGAATTTTCCGTACGATACTGCTTCAGAAGCGTTGCAAGACGCGCCGCGCCGCCGTGTTCGACTTCCTTTTGGCCCGAAAGCGAGGTCGTCGGATAAAGGTAATCATGGATATCGCCGGTGAAGAACAAAGTGATCTCTTCTCCGGCCGCCTTATCGTCCGCAAATACAGAAACAGACAGACAAAGCAAAAGCAGGCATACACTCAAAAGTGCGATTTTCTTCCACGAAACAGAATGCTTCATAAAAGTCTCCTTTCAGGCCGGATGATCGATCCGGACCTGCCCACAATCATACCCTAAAACACGCGGCTGCGCAAGCGGAACCGTTTTTCACCCGATAACGGGTCCCTGTCTTCCTGCTGCTTCGTCTGCGAAGTTCCGGTATCTTCCTGCTTGAAAACGGTCCGCAGCATCCCGCCTGACCTTTTCCTTTTGGATCCGCCGTGGTGCGAAATAATTATCTAATTTGGATCCAGACGTAAATTCCCAAAGTAAATCCCACAGTAGATAAACGCTTGGATTTAGTATGGGAAATCGATGAATTTAGTGTGGGAAAAGGAGAAAAAACAGGAGAAAATCGGGAAAATCAAAGGATTTTTTGCATGTGAAATAAGCCTG
>JAZLHR010000115.1:0-3399 GCA_045616945.1 Lachnospiraceae bacterium
GGATTTAATTTGTCTTCCTAAGACCGCTTGGCCTCCGACTTGTGCTGAGTCTGGTGCTGGACAAGCTGCCTCGCTATGTCGGTACCGCGCCTTTGGAGCTTCAGGTGATCACCCCCATGCGCAAGGGCGTTCTGGGCGTGGAAAATCTGAACCGGGTACTGCAGAGCTTTTTGAATCCGCCCTCGGAAATGAAGCGCGAACGAGCTTTTCCCGGCGGCCTGCTCCGGCAGGGCGACAAGGTCATGCAGATCAAAAACAATTATCAGAAAGACTGGGAGATCCGCGGTCCCGAGCTGCAGCGGGGGACCGGCGTATTCAACGGCGATATCGGCATCATCACGGATATCCGACTGTTCACGGAAGAGCTTGTCGTCCTGTTCGATGACGAGCGTGAGGTCGTATATGCTTTCAGCGAAGCAGATGAGCTGGAGCTGGCCTATGCGATCACCGTCCATAAATCCCAGGGCAGCGAATATCCGGCCGTAGTCATTCCTCTTCTTACGGGCCCGGCCCCGCTGATGACCCGCAATCTGATCTATACGGCTGTCACCCGGGCCAGAAGCTGCGTCACAGTGGTCGGCTCTCCCGCCACCTTTCAGGCGATGATCGACAACAATACCGAGCAGAAGCGCTACTCTTCTCTGGATTGCCAACTGAAGCAGATCTGCGGCGAAGGGAGCCGTGCATGATTCTTTCGTTCCTGTTCCCGAAACGCTGCCCGGTCTGTGATAAGGTCCGCCCTCTGTCTGCCCGGAAGGAAGAACACTTTCCCGTCTGCGCAGCCTGCTACGAAAAGCTGGTATTTGTGCAGGAGCCCTTCTGCAAACGCTGCGGCAAACCCCTGCCGGCGCCGGATCCGGAATACTGTTTTGAATGTCAGAAAAAGGACGTCAGCTTTCACAGGAATTATGCCGCGATGGTCTATAATGCCGCCGCCAAAAATTCCATGGTACTGTTCAAATATCACGGCAGGCGCGAATTTGCCGATTTTTACGTACGGGAACTGCTGCGGCAGCACGGCGGCGCACTGCGCTCCCTGCCTCTGCAGGCGATCATTCCCGTTCCGATCCACCGCAGCCGCCTGATGCGGCGCGGCTACAATCAGGCGGCCCTGCTGAGTGAAGCCCTCTCGAAGGAGCTGCATGTGCCGGGACGCCGGGACATCCTGTTCCGCACAAAAAAAACGATCGCACAAAAGAAATTGGGGCCGGAAGCCCGCACCCGGAATCTGCAGGATGCGCTCTGTGCGGAGGGGGATCTTTCCGGCCTCCGCCATGTACTTTTAGTGGATGACATATATACCACCGGCAGCACCCTGGAGGCCTGCAGCCGCGTTTTGACGCAGGCAGGCGCTGCACGTGTGGACTGCGCCACCGTCTGCGTGGTGGAAAACGAATAATCACAGATTACAGGAGAAAATCGCCATGATGACCGCACTCAGAAATGATGCCGACTATATCATAAAGAAAGCGCTGAAGGAGGTCCTGCCGGACGCTGCCGTGAAGAAAGCGCTGCAGGACTTTCAAAGACCTGCCGGCCGCCTTATCCTGCTGGCCGCAGGCAAAGCCGCGCCTCAGATGGCTTCTGCCGCATTGGAGGTACTCGGCAGCGTAGATGAAGGCCTCGTGATCACCAAATACGGGCACAGCCGCGGGGAGATCCCCGGCTGCCGCATTCTGGAAAGCGCGCATCCGGTGCCCGATGACAACAGCTTTGCCGCCGGCCGCGCCGCATTGGAGCTGGTCCGCGGCTGCAGCGCCGAAGACTGCGTGATCTGCCTGATCTCCGGCGGCGGCAGCAGCCTGATGGAATGGCCCCTCATCCCCGGGGAAGAGCTTTCCGGGCTCACCTCCGACCTGCTGGCCTGCGGGGCGGATATCACCGAGATCAACACCGTCCGGAAGTGCATGAGCGCCGTCAAGGGAGGCAAGCTGGGACAAGCCTGCGCCCCCGCCCGCGTATTCAACATCCTGCTCAGTGATGTGCTGGGAGACCGCGCCGATATCATCGCCGGGGGGCCTACCGTCCCGGATGCCTCCGAGCCGGGCGAAGCGGCTGCCGTCATTGAAAAATATCACATTGCGATTTCCCCGGCAGCACAGGCATGCCTGCAGCAGCTGCCAGTCAGCGAACTGCCTCACGTGACCACCACGGTAGGCGGCAGTGTCCGTCAGCTGGTTCAGGCGGCCGAAAAAGCCTGCCGCGAGCTGGGATACGACACGCTGGTACTGAACGATTCCATGTGCAGCGAAGCGCGCGATGCCGGCAGAGAACTGGGCGGTCTGCTGCGGCTGTATCAGGGGATCGGAAAGCCGGTCGCCTTCCTTGCAGGCGGCGAAACGGTAGTGCATATCACCGGAACGGGCCTCGGCGGGCGCAATCAGGAGCTGGCTCTGGCAGCGGCGGAAGGCATTTCCGGTCTGAACGCGGCAGTCTTTTCGCTGGGCAGCGACGGAACGGACGGTCCCACGGACGCCGCCGGCGGCTATACGGACGGCGACAGTCTGGCGGAAATGCAGGCCCGGGGCATCGATCCTGCGGCAGTATTGCAGAACAATGACTCTTATCATGCACTGAAAGCCATCGGCGGGCTGCTCATGACCGGTCCCACGGGGACGAACGTGAACGATGTATCCGTCGGACTCGGAAAGTTCGGGAAATGATCAATACGCAGCAGAAAAAGCGGCCGAAAAGAGCCCGCCGCATAGGGGGGGGACAGGAAATGTTCCCTCTCCCCCAAAAAAACGGAAAACGACTGAAAACATAAAGAAAACCCCGCTTTGATGCCCGGTGTTTCTAAGGACAGCAGTTTATGAGCACGAGCATTGGCGAGACAAACGAAATATGTGGGATATCCTCATGGCAGAAAACGAGAAAATAGAACTGTATGAAAACCAGCCGATCCGTACCGCCTGGAACGAGGCGGAAGAGGAATGGTATTTTTCTGTCGTCGATGTCGTTCGCGTTCTGACAGACAGTTCGGATTACAACACAGGGCGCAAGTACTGGAACAAGCTGAAACAACGGCTGAAAGAGGAAGGCAGTGAACTGGTGACAAACTGTCACCAGTTGAAAATGCTTGCCGCAGACGGAAAACATCGTCTCACCGACGTCGCAACGACCGAGCGGATCCTCCGCATCATCCAGTCCATTCCCTCAAAGAAAGCGGAGCCCTTCAAGATGTGGTTGGCACAGGTGGGCAGAGAGCGCATTGAGGAAACAATCGATCCGGAGATCACGATCGGGCGAGCCCTGGAGACCTACCTCAAAAAAGGATATACACGGGAATGGATCAATCAGCGTCTGCAGGCCATTCAGGTACGCAAGGAGCTGACGGATGAGTGGCAGGCACACGGTGTGCAGAAAGGCGTGGAGTATGCCATTCTGACCGATGAGATC
>JAZLHR010000116.1:0-20404 GCA_045616945.1 Lachnospiraceae bacterium
ACTGCACGCTGATAAGCCAGAAAAAGCCATAAACAACTGAGACCGCCACTGACCTCTTGCCTCTATACACAACAAATAACGGCGAATATTTTCAAAAGCGGCAAAAATTTTGAAAAAAGTTGATTGAAAACCAACTTCGGGGCAGCCGCCCCAGAAGATCAGCCTTCCGGCGATTTCTTTGGGAATGCCGTTTCCGGGAACGGTACTCCGCTTACCAATCGTAAACAGAAGAATACCAAGTATATGTTAAACCACTGGTGGTAACATATGTTTTATTTATCATATCCATTGAGTAATAACGTGAATACCATGGATTCCATATTGAATATGTGTCTGTATTTCTGTTATATCCCCGCACCACTACTGCATGATAGTAGTATATATCTTCATCACTGTCATACCGCCGAATGTTTGCATAAATCGGCTTGTTGTTATCGATTTGATTTATTACAATCCCTGAATTTAAGGAATTCTCTTCATAAGTCGGATTGTAACCATATGCCTGAGCAACAGACAAAGTGTTGTTAATGCTGAAAGCATGTGTGCTTTGCGGATGACGATATATCAGGGACATCAGTCCTCCTGCTGTTGGAACAGTCGAACTTCCATCAAGATATCTCAAAATTGCAGCAGTTGAGTAAGCCCCGCACCAACTGTCATTTCCCTGCGTTTCAATGATACTCAAATTCAGATATGCAGAAGATGGCCGCATCGGTACATTAGCTTCTGACGGCGTCAAAAGAGGCGTTTTGGGTTCCACACAAATCAGGGAAGATACATCTATGCTCTCAGGATCGATTCCGCGGGGAGCCCTTCCTTCCATATCGGGGAGAAGAAAGATTATTTCATCGCCCGCCTTAGCATAGCAATTCCCGTTATCGCAGTATAACAAAATGGTACCGGAATCCGAATGCGATCTCTGTAAATCGTTTAATGCGTCACTAAACTCTCCTGATAATGTCCCTGCGTGAGAATACTCCCCTGCCTCAGAAACCCCTATACGGCAAACACAGAACGTGGCTGCAAATTTGTCCCTGTATACGACCGGAAAAGTATAGACCTTATTATCCTGCCCCGCTCCCACCATCGTAAACGGAGTTCCTAAATAGGCACCTCTTCCCACATAATCGGAGGCGCTATCCTGCACAACTGATTCAAGAAAAGCAGGGAACCGCCTTCTCGCATAAGCTAAAACATCCTCAGGACATTCCTCCGAATATACAGACAATATTCCGGAGCTCTGGTCGTCATCTCCATTTGCATATACGGAAGCAAATGAGAATAATACTGCCGCTGCAGCACAGCTTAACAGAATAATCCATTTCTTTTTCATTTTTACAATCTCCCTCTGCATTTGATTTTGTGCTTTCCCTTAAGTAACCAGGTTATCCCAAACACCGCGGTCAAAGCCAGCAGGGCGGACAACACCGGCCCGATACTCCTGTCTTCTTTCTGAGGAGCAGAATTGCTGCGAATCTCGCAATAGACAGCATACCCCTCATCATTCGCAAGCAATATGTCATCGCCGAGTGCATACACAGCCTTGCCAACCGGTTCAAAGTTTGATTGAAAATTTTCTTTCGGACTGAGAGAACTGTCATGCAGCAAAATTCTGCCCAAAAAGACTGCTTTCGCCGGTAAATTGGCAGAAGGATAATAATACTCCATTTTATAAGTTGTATCCTTGACGTAAACGATAGGAGGTGCGGCCATAGGTGTATCAGCAGTTCCCGGGGTTTTATGATAAGCTGCCTTTTCCCGATCAGGATCCGATTGTTCCGAATTCGTATCTTCCCCTACCCATCGATGGTCCTTCGCTCCGAATACCGAAAGTACGGCTGCACTCAAAAAAAGCAAACAGGCCGCAGCAGTAGTCACCCATTTCCTCCGAACAGCCGCTCTCCGGTGTTTTTCGTACTCTGCAGGCTCCAAAATCAGTTCATCGTCGATCCCGCCTATTGCCGCCAATAATTCCTCGCTTTTCAAAGAATAACACCTTCCTTCTCCAAATACTTTTTGAGGTCAGACCGCATGCCGAACAGCTGCGATGAGACCTTGCTGCGTTCCATTCCCGATTTTGCTGCGATTTCCGATATTGATAACAGATACCAATATCGCCAGACAAAAAGGCGGCGCATAGATACCGGCTGTGAATACAGGAAATCATTGATAGCCCTTTGCAAAACGAGCTCATCCAACTTCTCCTCCACCCCGGAGCTGACGGGCACACAATCCTCCAGTTCCGACAAAGCCACTTCGGTGTGACCGCCGCCGCGCTTTTTTCTGGTCTGCCGCTTAAACCGGTTAATGGAAATATTTCGGGTCAGCTTTCCGAGATACGCTGACAACTGTTCCGGCCGATGCGGCGGGATCGATTTCCATGCTGCCATATAGGCATCGTTGACACATTCCTCGGCATCCTCATCGTTCCCGAGAATGCTGCGGGAAATAGAATGGCAGTATTTGCCGTATTTTTCCGCGGCTGCCGCCAAAGCAGTTTCGTCTCTTTCCCAAAACAGATCAACAATTGCTCCGTCTTCCATCCAGCCTCCTTTCCGGCCGCCAGCGACCTTCTGCCTATATACACAACAAATATCGGCGAATATTTTCAAAAGCGGCAAAAAATTTAAAAAATTTTCAAAACACCTCCGCAGGGCCCGAAGGCAGTGCGGAGGCTTTCATTTCCGGCAGTTCAGCCGGATTCTTTTTGAGATTTCAGACGACTTTCAAAATGGCAGGACATACTGCAAACAATTATTTTCCTACCCTTTTTACTCACCTTTTCCCTCCCAAAAGTCTTAAAAACTTTTTACATTGCATTCCTTGATCATTACCGAACCGCCCTAATATCCAAGCTGCGAGCTTCCATAAGCATAATAATCAGCCGGATTTCAAGTCAGTTGAAACGCCTTGCTAGTCAGTACAAAATAAATTATCCTGAATTGCCAGGAACTGCTCGACCGTTTCGGCATGTTCTACTTCCTTCACTTGAACGTGAAATGACTCAATTCCGGTCGAATGCTGTTTCGGTACTTCTATGAAGAAATTCCATGTCTGTTCGCTGTCATTCATTATAACGTATTCCCATTCAAGTTCATCGTCTTTCATTGCTGGCATTGTCAAAAGCTTTACTTCTAAAACATATTGACTTTCCCTGATATGTCCAACAGTTTCAATTATTTTGTAAGTTGATTCCCCCGTTTTTAATCCGCAAAGAACAAGATCATACTGCTCAAAGAACTCCTCGTTATAGCATTCCTTTAAAGTGTCGACCGACTCCTTTGGTTCCTGATAATCTGCCAGTAGTTTTTCCCAGCTTTCATAATCACTGATTCGCCCGAACTTCTCTTCCGGATTTTTCTTCCAAAATTGAAAATTCGTTACTGATGTGACTTGGAAAGATACTTGCCAGTCTGCAAACTCTTCCTTTTCCTCCGGAAGGTCTTCGCCGTTTTCAACAGGTATTGAAGGTTCAAGTGTTTCGATTTGCCCGTCTTCATTCGAGAATAAATCAGTCCCAGTCTCTTTCTTTTCTTCCACGATAACGCTGCTCTTCAGTAATGCAGGGGCGTTCTCGTTCTCTTTTTCGCCTGAAAAAGCACAACTCACTACAACCATGACAAGGAATAAAGTTACTGCCCCCAGAATAATTATTTTTTTCATAGCGACCTCCTTACCACCATGCAATGCCATAGTATATAATCGTCCGATTTCCGTTTTCATCAAAGGCCGGCTCAACAACCGATATTTCAATTGTATAAGTGCCAGTCACCCCGTTGGGGAAAAATTTTACTATTTCAGTATTGTTGTAATCATCATCTGCCCAACCAACAATATTTCCATATGGATCTTTTACTACAAGCTTCAAATCAGCCAGCCCGCCTTGGACAGTCGGCGTGAAAGTTGTTAACGGATTAACTCCTTCAAAACTTACATTTGCCAACCATGAAAGAGCAACTCGTATTTGATCATCTGCTGCCGATACATTAAATGTATAACTTGCACTTGCATTATAGGATGTACCTGTCGGGAAATTTGATGCCACGAAACGTCCATTCGATGTGGTATACAAAGATGCACGGGCATCAGCAACCCCTGCCCCATACACATTCATATTATCAATATCACTTGTTTGAAAATTTTTCGTATGGGCAATAGAAGCAGCAAGAATCGCCTTTACACAAGCCTGTTTTTGGATAAGCAGGGGGTTTTCCTGGCAAATCTGAGTGATTATTGCTGACACATGCGGCGCAGCATAACTGGTTCCTCCTCCAGTGCCTATATCAGCAAAAGTAATTCCTTGTGCAGGTGCCACAATATCAGGCTTATTCGGCATCTCTGCTGCCTCCTTATACGAAGAACAAGGAGCCAAACTATCATCAGCCCCTGCCGAATCAGCAGTATTGCTGTCATTTATTCCGCCGACAGTAACAATATTATACGCCATTCCTGGAACTGTAATATACTTATCCGATTCTCCTCTGTTGCCAGCAGATTTTACAACATGAACACTTTGATTAATCGCAACATGGTCAAGCCAGACTTCATATGGATGATAAGCCCCTAAATTAGAACCCCATCCAAGACTCATATTAATGACCAGAACGCCTTCTCCCAAAAGCCACTCAACACGATTACGCCAGTCTCCCGATACGCCACGAATGTACGTAGCATATATTTTCGCGTTCGGTACAATTCCCTCATATGTTTTGCCGCCTGAGGTCACTGCCTTGCCGCACATAATATAGGCAACTTTCGTTGCATGAGCAGCTGTTCTCACACTCAAACCCGGTTCATAGACAATATTACTAGTATTAAAATACGTACTGTCCTTGGAAGGGAAACCATCTGCCTCCAAGATGCCTATTTTCATTCCTCCCCCTTTTAATTGTAGTGTGTCACGAGTATAATTTGCTCTAACAGTAGGAACACTTACATCCATTTCTGATTCAGCACACAAATCCGGGGAGTATATTATTGCCCTTACATCTTTTTCTGCCGCTATTATTTCTGCTTCTTCCCGAGAAATGACAGCACAAATCACCGGAGTATAATGACTCACAAAAGTAATTCTCTCCTCCAAATTGCCTATTAATAATGACATTCTTTTTAAGAATTCCTCATTTTTCGCAATTTGTCTCTCTTCATATAACTTTCTCTTTACCGACACATTGAATGTTACGTACTCTAAAGAATCCTTTTCTAACTCGCCACCCATTTGTTCAACTTGCTTTTTGACATCCTTATCCAAAGAGCCCAAATCAATATCCGTCAGCCAGATATCAACTTTGCATCTTTGTTCCTCTGATTCTTCCCACATGAATTCCAGAGTTCTATCGACTTTACTATTTGCACTAACACAAGGCCCATCAATTATGCCAACCAAAAAAGCTGCCAAAAGCATTAAAGTAAGCGCCCCTGAACACAATCCATACTTATTTTTCATTTCTTGTCCTTTCTAAGATCGCTTTCTCAACGTTTAAATCCGTATTTTTTGATTTCTGTTCGAATGTTTTAAGGAGATTTCTTTTTCTGTATTGAAAGAACTATCGTTCCTCATCTTACTACTTTCATAGGCATCTTTCTCCTTTCTGCCGCCTAACTTTGAAACTCACAAGCCTCATTGCTTTCTCCTGACCCGCTCATGTCTTAACAAGTCATTTTCGTCTCTTTCTCAAAACAGATCAACAATTGCTCCGTCTTCCATCCAGCCTCCTTTCCGGCCGCCAGCGACCTTCTGCCTATATACACAACAAATATGGGCGAATATTTTCAAAAGCGGCAAAAAATTTAAAAAATTTTCAAAAAAACCTCCGCGGGGCCCGAAGACAGTGCGGAGGCTTTCATTTCCGGCAGTTCAGCCGGATTCTTTTTGAGATTTCAGACGGCTTTCAAAATGGCAGGACATACTGCAAACTATTACCTTCCTACCCTTTTTCTCACCTTTTCCCTCCCAAAAGTCTTAAAAACTTTTTACATTGCATTCCTTGATCATTACCGAAGCGCCCTAATATCCAAGCTGCCAACTCCCACAAGAATGCTATCATACCCCTTTTGCTCTGTCAATATTTAATTATTCACGATTGTTTTCGTTTTTGCTCAGTTCCCCGGAACGGTACATGGGAAATAGCTCAAAAAACGCAGCTGATTCAGGCCGCAGGGAACCTGAATCCGCTGCATTCTCCGAAAGCAATCACTTCACCTCGAAGCAGACGAACCGCGTCTTCGGATTATCCCAATTATCGTACGGATATTCCGTCAATACAAACCGGTATTCTCCCTTTTCCAAAGGTTCTGCAAACAGGGAAGCGGAGTAGTACCCTGGTTGAGTCCTGAACGGACGGACCGCAGGAAAGCTATACTCAAACATTACATCCGGCTTATATTCATACGCCTCCCAGGTCTTCACGGAATTCGAATTTTTTCTCTCTACTCCATCTACACGATAAGAATAGACCGGAACCCCCAGGTTCGTTACTTTCAGGCAGATCACTTCCTCATTGTCAATCGTCTTCACTCGTGCCGAAAAGAAGACATGAAGCGGCTGAATTGCCAGAAAAGCAATGACCAGCGCCAAAAAAGCAGCTGCAATAACGATTCGTTTGGTTTTCATAAGGTTCCTCCTTTAGTTTTCCGGGAACACATCCCACGGCATCATTCCACACATAATATTTTTCTTCGAATGTTTTGAGGAGATTTCCCTGTCTGTATTGAAAGAGCTATCGTCCCTCATCTTACTACTTTCATAGGCACCTTCCTCCTGCGAAATACAGCAGATGGATTTTGACACTGTAATGCTTCCGCGATGATTGTTTGTTCCGTTTTTCCCTCAAAAATCAGTGCATGTCCTTTTGCGGTCAGTCTGCAGGCTCATACTTCCTTTGCACTGTCTTCCATCCATCCTCCTTTTCGTCACCAATGACCTCTTTCTCCTATATATACAACAAAAACAGGCTAATATTTTCAAAATCGGAAAAAACAGAAAAAATTTTGCAAAAAAGCGGCTTGCAGAACCAACTTCTGTTTTCCCATATCAAACCGGATTTTCAAAATGCAAATAAATCAGCTGAGTTTTTATAGTATTTTCAAAAAGCAAAAAACAGCCCCCGCGGCTGCCTGGAGGCAGGGTGAAGGCTGTTCCCGGTAATATCACCGGATGTATTTCAATTACAGACGGGCTACACCGGATTTGCGGGCGGCTTCGGCTACGGCGGCGGCAACGGTCTTGCCTACGCGGGGGTCAAATGCCTTCGGGATGATATAGTCGGCGGAAAGCTCCTCGTCGGAAACCAGGCTGGCCAGAGCCTCGGCAGCAGCCATCTTCATCTCTTCGTTGATTTCCTTGGCGCGAACATCAAAGGTACCGCGGAAGATGCCGGGGAAGGCCAGAACGTTGTTGATCTGGTTCGGATAGTCGCTGCGGCCGGTGGAAACGACCTTGGCTCCGCCTGCCTTCGCATCGTCGGGCATGATCTCGGGGGTAGGGTTGGCGCAGGCAAATACGATGGCGTCCTTGTTCATGGTCTTGACCATCTCGGTGGTCACGGTGCCGGGAGCGGAAACGCCGATGAATACGTCAGCGCCCTTGATAACATCGGCCAGAGAACCGGCAGCCTTCTTCAGGTTGGTCTTCTGCGCCATTTCTTCCTTGATCCAGTTCAGACCGCTGCGGCCTTCATAGATGGCGCCCTGACGGTCGCACATGGTGATATCCTTGAAGCCGGCGGAAAGCAGCAGCTTCACGATGGCAACGGCAGCAGCACCGGCGCCGGAGGTAACGATCTTAACATCTTCCTTCTTCTTGCCGACGACCTTCAGAGCGTTGGTCAGGCCGGCCAGCGTGATAACGGCAGTACCGTGCTGGTCATCGTGGAAGATCGGGATGTCGCACTTTTCTTTCAGCTTGCGCTCGATCTCGAAGCAGCGGGGAGCTGCGATATCCTCGAGGTTGATGCCGCCGAAGGAACCGGAGATATTGTAAACGGTCTCAACGAACTCGTCTACGTCCTTGGTCTTTACGCAAAGAGGGAATGCGTCAACATCGCCGAAGGACTTGAACAGAACGCACTTGCCTTCCATAACAGGCATACCGGCTTCGGGGCCGATGTCGCCCAGACCGAGAACGGCGGTACCGTCCGTGATAACGGCGCACAGATTGTGACGTCTGGTCAGCTCGTAGGACAGATCAACATCCTTCTGGATCTCCAGGCAGGGCTGAGCTACACCGGGGGTGTAAGCCAGAGACAGGTCTTCCTTCGTAGCTACGGGAACCGTAGCCTTCACTTCGATCTTACCTTTCCACTCGCCGTGGAGACGTAAAGACTCTTTTGCGTAATCCATAACAGAATCCTCCTGTGATTTGATTCATCGGCAATAACTGCCGCACTAAGCTCTTTGTATTATACACCTATCCGGCGGCAAGTACAATCTCTGATTGACGCCATCCTGTTAAATAATTGCAAACAGGTCATAAACGAAAGTTTATTAAGTGCCTGAAGCGAAAAATATCGGAATTTTCGCCGGACTGCCGTTCCTTTTGCTTTTTTCATGCGAAATAGCAATGATATGTCTCGTTTTGAAGCAGCAGTTTTTCCGCCGGAGTACCGCCCAGATCGCACAGGGTCAGGTTGAAATACCGGTCTGCAGGCAGATTTTCTCCTTCCCGGCCCAGCTCTGCCGCCGGCCCGTCCGCCGTCAGATGGTCCGCCTGGGAGTTGTAAATGCGGTTGGCCCCGCAGGCAAGCAGCTGCAGAGGAGCCGCCCCGGAAGCGGATGCCAGCCTGCAGTCACGGATCAGCACATCGTGGATATCCGCGTCCTTGCCGACCACATAGGGGCCCGCCGCCGCGCCGGTGTCCAAAACGAGAGCCCGCTCCTGCCCTGCCAGGGAGGAATATTGCAGGATCACGTTGTTCACGCCGCGCATCAGCAGCAGGGCGGGACCGTCCGTGCCTGTCATTTCGTTCCGTTCCAGACGCAGTTCCCGGCAGAACTCACAGCGCACGCTGCCTTCGGTCTGCAGGTCTTCCATCACGAGATACTGCAGATGGAACCAGGAAAGGCCGCCCCGCAGGACTGCCTTCTTCCCCGGCTCGCCCTTGATATACAGATATTGATCTTCCAGAGCCCAAACGGCCCTTTCCGGCTTCACGTCGGCTTCATTGACAAGGAGCGGCCCTTCGCCGGTCATCTCCAATTCCGCGTCCCGCAGGATGATCTCCACCGGCACGGGCACGATCAGGGTTTGATCCACCTGCCACCTGCCTTCGATGATCACCTTGCGGATATCCTTCCCCGCTGCCGCAGACAGGGCCGCCTGCAGCTTTTCCGCCGGACTGCCCGTAAAATCCTCCGGGCTGACAAAGCCCCGCAGTATCATCTCATCCATGGTACACCTCCTCTTCCACGCTGCTGATCCCATCCGTGCGCAGCTTTTCCGGTATATTTTCCCAAACCGCATCCGATACAGAGACCCGGATGCCGCCGGAGGCAGCAAGCCCCACGGCCGCTCCGGCTGCCTGCAGATGCTCCAGCCGCATTTCGCCCTGCATATTGGTCAGATTTACGGCGGTCCCGGCAGGCCCCTGCGGACGCTCCGGACCGTAGAAGAAATGCCGGACGGTCACATTTTCCGCCAGCAGGCCTTCGCCGACGGTACTGACGCCGTTCACGCTGCCGCCGAAGGTTTTCACATCATCGATCTCGCAGTCACGCAGCACCCGGTTCAGGACCAGGGCGTTCGTGCCGCTGCTCGTCACATGCCGGATGCGGATATCCCGCGTATCGCCCGGCTTTGCCGCCCACTGATTCCAGTAAAACGGGGAACCGATGGACACGGCAGCCTTTTTCAGGAGCCCCTCGGCAGGGTCGCAGGCATCGTAGAGCGTATCCGCGTCGATATCAAAGATCTCATTGCCGTCATGATTCAGCAGACGCAGCAGGAAACAGGTATTGGAATCGCATTTCAGGTTGCGCATTTTGATATGACAGATGTGCGGCGTCCATTCGGCAGGATATTCCTTCTGGGCAGCCTTGCTTGACATCGCATTCAGCGCAACGGAATCGTCCCCCGTGCGGCCGGTGATATTTTCGATATAAAAATCCTGGCAGCCTACCCGCAGGTCGATCCCGTCCAGATTCGGGATATGCGGCTCCGCCTGAAAGTTGATATTTTTCAGGGTAACACGGTGACAGAACAGATGCACCAGTGCCCAGTAGCGGGGGTTCCGCAGATGCACATTTTCGAGGCGCAGGCCGTCCACATGCCACCAGCGGCAAAGCGAATTCTTATGACAGCTGGCCGGCAGGCCGAACTGTCCTTTTGTTTTCTCGCGGAGCATATTCTGCGCGCCCCCGTCCAGGATGGTATTGCCCTCCCCCAGGATCGCGATGTCATGCGAGCGGTTTTCCGGCCGATTGATATAGTCAAGGTCATAGGAACGTTCATTTGTGAACAGATTTTCATAGGAAGCCAGGCCCTGCCGCACAACGCAGTTGTCCAGGATCAGGGTAAAATCCGAAGGCAGCTCCACCGCCCGGTCAAAGACCCACAGACTTTCGCCCGTGCGGGCATTCCGGCGGGGGATCACGGCCTTGCGGCAGCCCTCCGCCGCCGCGAGCGCGATCGCCGCCTGTACCGTCGCGGCATCGTCGGCCCGCAGTGTTTCATTGGCAGATACAAATTCACGCATCGGCAGCCTCCTTTTCCGTGAGCCCCGTCACCCGGCAGTCCGGTGCCAGCTTTACGGGCAGCTCCGAAGGCGAAAAATCCGCCGCCTCCAAATCGATCCGCAGGCTGCCCTTCCCTTCCAGCGCACGCTTGACGGGTGCGAACTGCAGACGGCGCAGGGTGATATCTCCCTCTCCGCCCAGCACGAGCGCGGTTGCCTTGGCGGATGCCCGCCCGAAGAAGCTCGTGCGGTTGTTCGCCGTCAGGCCGGCCCCGTGGAAGAAATCCTCGAGGGTCACATTTTCCAAAACGCCTGCGGTCTTCATGCTGCTGACACTGTCGCCGTAGGTCTTATAGTCCCGAAAATGCGCATTTTTGACATTTCCTTCCAGCGAAATGCCTTTTTCGCTGCGCGAGATCAGATGCCGCAGCTGCAGATCCTCCGCCGTTCCGGCCTTTCCGCCTCCGCAGGCGCCGACCTCCAGCACCGCGCAGGTGTGCTTTTTATCGTAGTAGTGGCTGGCATCCAGAAGCGTATCTCCCGTCAGATGCCGCACGGCAGTCCCCGGCTCCGCAGCCAGATGCACCACGGAGAAGAGCATCGGGTCTGTCTTAATATTCCGCAGCGTCACAGATTCGATATCCGGGCAGGCAGGGGCTTCCAGCCCGCTTCCCTGCGGCGGCGTGCCCGAGGCTGCCAGCTGCACACTGTCGCCGCCGCTGCGGCCGCAGATATTTTCCAGGCAGATATCCCGGCAGCCTGCTTCGATATAGATGCCTCCGTAGGCTTCCGTCCGCGGCACGTGGCGGTTATAGAGCGTGATATTCCGAATGCTGACTGCACGGCAGTCCCACAGATAAACGCTCCGCCAGCGGGCACAGGAAAGGTGCAGATTCTCCAGCCGCAGCCCGCTCACGCCCGCGAAAAGCATCAAAGCATTTTTCGTCAGGGCAGGGAGGCCGCAGGTGCAGGCATTTTTCTCTGTCAGATGATTGAAGGCGCCGCCCTCCAGCAGCACATTGCCCTCACCGCGGACAGTGATATGCGCCGCGCCGGGAAGCGCGGTCAGCAGATTGTCATAGCTTTCCGGTGCCTGCCGCAGCCGGCAGTTATCCAATACCAGCTGAAAGTCCGACGGCAGCACCAGGGCGCGTTCCAGCAGCCATTCGCAGCTGTCCCGCCGGGCATTGTACCGCGGGATCACCAGCGTCCGGTCGGCTTCCGATGCCGCAGCCTGCACGGCTGCCTGCAGCGCGGCCGCATCTCCCTCCCGGAAAAAGCGGGAGTCATTCGCATAGATCATAGCTTTTCCCTGCTTTCTGTTGATTTAAAAGGAGCCGCAATACATCGAAAACGATTGATTGCGGCCGATTTTCATATGTTTCGGTCAGATCCGCACGGTCTCCCCGATCGCGGCCCGATACGTTTTGTCCCCGCAGGTCACGGCGAAGGAATCCCCTTCCGCTTTCACGGAGAAAACCTTGCCGCAGAGCCGGGCATTTTCCACCTGCATCGTCTCCGCAGGACGCTCACGGACCGGCGATACGGTCACGTTTCCGTCAAAATCCGCACGGATGCCGAACAGGTAGAAGAACATCATCTGTGCGATCCCCACCGAGCTGATATCGCCCTGCAGAGGCGTATCTTCCCGGTTGGCGATCATATTGGCCGCCACGGAGTCTCCCAGATACGGGAAACGCTCGCCCCACCACAGCACGCGGCGGAAAATATCCGTGGCCAGCGCCTCATAGCCGGTCTCGTACAGCTGTGAGCAGATCTGCATGGTAAAGTGCGGGCAGATGCCTCCGCCGCCGTTGTCGATATCGTCCTGGTCGTAGGCCTCGTCCAGCTTGGACATACTGTGCAGGCCGAATGCCGAGAGGAATTCGCGCTCATTCAGATGCGAGATCAGACCCTCGCGCTCTTCCGTGCCGGTGACCGGGCTGTTCAGGAACTTGAACATCTGCACCGTATAGCGGATATCGCGCACACCGTCTTTGTTGATGAAATCGTACCATTTTGCGTCCTTATTCCACAGGGCTTTCATCGCTTCTTTTAACTGAGCCATCCGCTGCGGCAGGCGTTCATCCGGGCAGCCGGCAAGCTGTGTCAGCTCATAAACCCGCTTGTAATTCATATAGCGGCGGGCATTGAGATCCGGCATGATCCCGTTATAGACAAACTGTTTCCGCAGCTCCAGGTGCGATTTCCCTCCCTCGCCGTAATCGTACAAAGCGACCGGCTTTTCGGGGTCATCCGCCACATAGGCATGGTAAAGCATCCATTCAAGTACGGTGCGCTCGCCCGCCTGTTCGTACAAAAGCGCCTTATCCCCGGTAAAAAGCACATGATAATATACCATGCAGATGATCTTTTCCTGGTTGATCTGATACCAGGGGCCTACCTTGCCGGAGGTCACGGGATTGAGCGCATAGGAGGTCGTCAGGTCGTTCCGCAGATACGCCTTCAGCATTTCCCGGTTGCCTGCCGCGTCATACAGCGGATGCATCATGAGGCCACCGCAATAATCCCACAAATAGGAGCACATACAGCCGCCGTTGATGCTTCCGGTGCTGAAATAAGGCACCGTACACAGATCCGGGTTATCCCAGCGGCACAGCAGATAGGTGACCAGCGAGCGCCGGTACAGCCGATCCAGCGCCGGTTCCGAGGAGGAAAAAGAGGGCAGCTTCGTGCGGATGCGCTCTGTTTCCTGCTCCAGCCAGCCGAAGGAAGCCTCCAGCCCCTCTTCGTAATGCCCGCAGATCGCTTCGGCCTGCTCCGCGGCCTGCGCTTCGGCCCCCATCGAACAGGAAATGTAAAAGCAGCTGCTCTCCGACGGAGCCAGCGCAAGGCGGCTTTCCCACAGATATGCCTGCGGGAACAGCTTCATGCCGGGCAGAGAGGAGGTGAGCACAAAGGAAGCATCGGCCAGACGGCAGACGAGCTTTCCGTTTTCTTCGGTATAGGAGGGGATATCCTTGCCTGCCGCGGGCGGGAAGAATTTCCAGGTGCTTTCATAGCGCGGCGCACCGCGAAACAGGATCTGGACGGGCAGATCCATCGGCTCGCTGCTCCGGTTCGTGCAGAAAAGGCGCATCACGAAGGTCCGGGTGCGCGGTACCACCGCCGTGACGGTTTCCAGATGCAGCTGACCTGCACTGCCCTCCCGGGCCATCGCGCTGGGCAGCCACTGCCAGCGGCTTGTCTTGAAACGCTCTCCGCCGATCCTCACATCCAGCCTGAACGCCGTATCGGTATAGGGGCAGCCCTGAAAGCCTTCGGCTGCCGCAGCGGAATATTCCGGTGTCCGCAGGGAAGCGATATCGGCGCAGATGCCCAGATCCTTCTCCTCCAGAATGCTTTTTTCGCTGTCAAAATGAAATATATGCTTCTCAAAAAGAGACTTATAATCCTTCAAAAGACTGTTTTCCTTTCTGATATTTTTCTTCGGACGCCGCCGGGGCCTCCTGCCTTATACGCTCAGTGGAAATACTTCCAGCGCGATATCACTGAGCGGATAAGTCACGCAGGGATGGATCCAGCCGAATTTTTTATCCGCGGCACGGCGTCCGTCCGCGGTCTCCGGCACGAATACCTCCCCGGAAATCAGACGGCTGCGGCACCATCCGCACCGCCCGCTGCGGCAGTCGGAGGGCACCGCGATCCCGGCCCTTTCCATGGCGGTAAGCAGGGTCTCCTCCGCGGGGCAGACGATCTCCCGCTGCAGCCCGCGCACGGTCACCGAAAGTTTAAAGGTCTTTCCCTTTGCCTCCGCCGGATATGCGGCGTCCCGGGCCGGATCCCCGAAAGCGCCCGAAAGCTCAAAACGCACACGGCGCGCCGGCAGGCCCAATTTGGCCAGTTCTTCTTTTTCGTAGGCATACATCGCCTGCGGTCCGCAGACGAATACCGAATAATCGCCCTCCGGGGCATATTTCCGGATCAGATCCGCACTGAGGAAGCCGTGTTCAAAGCCTTCCGCATCATCCGCGGAAAGGACATGGACCACCTTTACCCGGCCGTGTGAACGGGAAGAAAGCTCCAGCAGTTCATTTCCCAGCAGGATCGAATCGTGGTCACGGCTGCCGTAGAGCACGGTCAGAGAGAAATCCTCCTGCCCGGAGACAACTGCCGCCGCCATGGCGCAGAAGGGCGTGATCCCGCTGCCGCCTGCCAGCGCCACGATATGCTTCGCGTCGCGCAGGCCCTGATAATAAAAATCTCCCAAAGGGCCGCTCATGGTCACCTTAGAGCCGACCTTCCAGTTGTTCAGGATCCAGTCGGACACAAAACCGCCTGTTTCCTTCACGGTCAGCGTATAAGAGGTCCCCTCCTGCCCCAGCGCATCGGCCGGACCGGAGCGGATGGTATAAGGCCGGCACACGCTGGCCCCGTTTATCGAAAATGCAGCACTTACATATTGCCCGGCGCGGAAAAATGCGAGCGCCTGTGTGCCGCGTTCCGGATCCGGCACCAGCACATAGGACTTTGCGTCCTTATGAGGGATCACCTTGCTGACCAATGCGAACTGCACGCCGGGGTGCAGCATGCGTGCCAGGCGGTTTGCCTGATACTCCGTCTGCGGCATCGTGTCATCCGCCTTCTGGATCTCCGCCTCTCTGGTCTTCACTTCCTTCAGGAACGGGCCTACGCCCAATCCCTTCAGCGCCGCTTTATCGTAAGCATACTTTGCCATTTATCTGCCCTCCTTCATATCGAGAAGCATGTAGCGTGCCTGCTCCGCCCCGGAAAGGTAGGCCTGCGAATAGCCGTCCATCTGCGTGCCGTGACCGCCGCAGAGCCGCAGCCCCTTCACTGTATGATCCAGCTTATGGCCGGACTGGACGCGCGGGAACATTCCGTCCCAGCCGCGCGGTTCGTAGCCGTACACATCGCCCATCGGCGTCCCCAGATACCGTGCCCATGTGACCGGCGCCGCCACGACGATCTCCTCGATATGGCTGCGGAGGTCGATCCCCGCGACTTTTTCGAAATCGGCCACGGTCTCTTCGGCGATACGGTCCTTGATTTTGAAATAATCCGCCTCCGTCACATCGGCGAAGGCATCGGCCGCGTAGAATTTCGCGAACTGCACCATGCACGTGCCGGGCTCCGTGCAGTCCGGGACCGCCTCGTTCAGGATCGTCACGCAATAGTCCTTATGTGTATCGATTTTCTTTGAATTTTCATACTGAACGCGCGTATCGGCATTCGTCCGGACGAAGGTATCGTAGGCCTTGAAGCCCAGCTGCTCATAGGGGATATCCAGGCCCAGATATACGGTGAAGCAGCACTGCCCCAGCCTGCGGGCATTCATCAGTTTCTTTTCACGGACAGGGACCTCTTCCGGCGCGATCAGCCTTCCGAAAACCACCTCCGGCATCAGATTGGCGATCACGTGCCTGCAGGGAAGGTAGGTCCCGTCCGTCAGCACCACGCCCTGCACGGCGCCGCTTCTCACATCGATCCGCGCCGCTTCCGCGTTGTACCAGATATCGCCGCCCAGACGGCGGATGCAGCTGTCGAAGGCCAAAGATATTTCGTGGCTGCGGTTCTTCGCGATCCACGGCTTGCGCGTCAGATACGTATAGGTCATAAAAGCATAGACCGCAAAGCTCATGCCCGTAGAATCCGCCGATACATAGTCCCAATAGGATTCATAAATCTCGCGGGCCTGATCCGGCACGCCGATCTTCCGGAGCATTTCATCCGTGGGCACCGGCACCAGCTTCATCAGGTCATGCCATTTCAGCAGCATGGCCACCTTGGCAGGGCCTTCCGGTTCATTATGATAGGATGCCAGCCAATCCACCCCGTCCGAAAGCATCCGGCCCAGCTCCATGACGGTCTCCATGCTCTTCCGGCTGCCGGGCACCTGCTTTTCCATTGCGTCGACAAATTCCCTGACGCCCACGGGCATCGTCACATCGAAGGCCTTGCCCGGCGCGGGGTCCGTGTTGACGGACCGGAAAGCTTCGTTTACGCCGACCCATTCCACGTCGAGCCCGTAGCCATCCAATAATTTCCGGACCGCACCGGCATTTTCACCTTCGCCCATCTGGCACATTTCGTGCAGCGTGGCTTCGAATTCGAAGCGTCCGCGGCAAAAACTCGTCGCACAGCCGCCGGGCAGGTTGTGCTTTTCCAATACCAAGACCTTTTTCCCGACTTTTGCCAGATATGCGGCGGCACTGAGGCCTCCGTTTCCGGCACCGATCACGATCACATCATACTTTTTCTGCTCCGGCATATTTTCCTCCTTGGTGCGGAACTCCGATCGCCGTCCGCTGTATTTCATTCATACTGCCTCTGGGGGCAGCCGTCATTTCCGCCTTTATATTACCACAGGGCAGAGAAAAGGCAAAGCCCCGGCGAAAATATTGCTCTGTTTTTCATATGTGCTATAATAAGGCCGCAGGGGAGGAACGTGCCATGTTCAGAACGCTTTATGAAGATCTTTCTTTTATCGAAAACAAATATCACCGCACCGATGAGCCTTTTGACCCTTATCGCCGGATGAAATACCACGGCTATGAATATGACCCTTCCACCGGCCTGGACGATGCGCAGATGCACGAGGCTCTGAGCCGCCTGAACGAAGAGGTGAAGCTTCTGCCGCATCCCGCTGCCAAGGCCAGGCTCTTTGCCTTCGTGCTGGACCATGCCCGGATCGATGTGAACGAAAAAGACTGGTTCGCGGGCTTCTTCAACTGGGGCCGGGTGCTCCAGAGATATACCGTCAAGCCCTGGAAGACCGAGGTCTTTGCCGGGATGCCTCGCGTGTCGGAAGAAATGGCTTTGCTGGACGAGACCGGAACGGCGGCCATGTGGCCGGACTTCGATCATGTCATCCCCCATTGGGACAATCTGCTTTCCCTGGGCTTTCCCGGCCTGCTGGAGCGGGTCCGCCGGTATCATGCGGACAGGGGCACTCCCGAAAACGAAAGCTTTTACAGAGGCATCGAGATCTCCTATGAAGCGATCATCCGGCTCCTGGACAGATATTACCGCTATGCTTTGACGAAAAACCATTCCAAGGCGGCCATGCAGGCTCAGTGCTTTCTGCATCTGCGGGACGGCAAGCCGAAAAATCTTTATGAAGCGCTGCAGGCCATGTACCTGTTCTTCATCCTGTGTGAATGTGTAGACCATTACCAGACCCGAAGCCTGGGCAACGGGATCGACAGCACCCTTCGTCCCTTTTATGACCGTGATATCCGCACCGGAGCCTTTACGAGGGAAGAAGAAAAGGAATTCATGGCTTACTTTTTCATGCAGTTTTCCGCTATCGGGAATTATTGGGGACATCCCATGTACATGGGCGGTACCAACCCGGACGGAAGCACCCGGATCAGCGATATTTCCTACGCGGTGCTGGAGATCTACCGGGAACTGCGGATCTATAACCCGAAGATCCAGATCAAGGTAGCGGAAAATACCCCCAAGGCGTTCCTGTATCAGGTATATGATCTGATCCGCAGCGGCGTATCGCCCTTTGTATTTTGCTGCGAACCGGCATTCCGCAGGGCCATGACGGATTACGGAGCCACCGAAGAGGAAGCCCGGGACTTTGAGATCAGCGGATGCTACGAATCCAGGGTCAAAGCCGGGGAATCCAGTGCGGTTTCCGGTTATATCAACACCCCCAAGGCCGTGGAGCTGGTCATTTTCGGCGGCAGAGACCGCCGAACGGGCAAAACGGTCGGCAGGGAAACAGATCTTTCGTCCCTGAAAAGCTTTGAGGATTTTTATGCCGCGTTCCTGGCACAGTGGGGTGACCTGATCGAAAGGACCGTGGTGTGCGCCGACGCCTTTGAAAGCAGGCTGGAGTATATCAATCCTTCTAATCTGTATTCCGCCACCGTGAAATCTGCTTTGGAAAAAGGCCTGGACGGCTACGCCCGCGGCGTAAAATATTGCAATTCGAGCATCCTGAATTGCGGCTTTGCCAGTGCGGTGGATTCGGTCATGGCCGTGAAAAAGCTTTGCTTCGATACGGCTGCCGTCAGCCTCTGCGAACTCAGGGATGCGCTGGACCGCGACTGGGAGGGATTCGAAAAGCTTCGGCTGAAAGCATTGAATCTGCCCTGCAAATACGGAAACGGCGACCCGGAAACAGACGAACTGGCCGCAAAAATGTCGGCATTCTTCTGCAGCAAAGTGAATGACCGCCCCAACGCAAGAGGCGGCACCTATAAAGCCCTCATGCATTCCGCGATGCAGTTCGTGTGGCAGGGAGCCAAAACTGCCGCGCTTCCGGACGGAAGGAAGGCCTGCGGGGAGCTGTCCAAAAACGCGTCGCCCGTAAACGGTGCGGACAAAAACGGCGTGACCGCGCTGATCCTGTCCGCCTGCGGGCTTACTCCCTATACTTACCGGGAGTCCTTCTGCCTGGATTTGCTGCTCCACCCCTCTGCCGCGGAGGGCGATGAAGGCCTGGCTGCCATGGACGGTCTGATCATGACCTATCTGAAAAAAGGCGGTATGGCCATCCAGTTCAATATATTCCGCGCGGATATGCTGCGGGACGCGCAGAAACATCCGGAAAAATACAGGAATCTGCAGGTGCGGGTCTGCGGCTGGAACGTGCTGTGGAACAATTTGTCCGGGGCGGAACAGAATGCCTACATCCTGCGGGCGGAAAGCGTGGAATGAAACCGTGAAAGGATACATTTTTGATATCAAGCGTTTTGCGGTCCATGACGGCCCGGGCATCCGTACCACGGTCTTTTTCAAGGGCTGTCCGCTGAAATGTGTATGGTGCCACAACCCGGAGGGCCTGAGCTTCGGGCCCCGGCTGGCTTATTATGAGAACAAATGCCTCGGCTGCGGCGAATGTGCGGCCGTCTGCCCCCGCGGCGCTCATACGATGGAAGGAGGCAGCCACCGCTTCCGCCGCGAGCTGTGTACCGACTGCGGCCTCTGCGCGGATGCCTGCCCCGGCAATGCACTTGTCCTTTACGGCAGAGAGATCTCCGCGGAGGAGCTGCTGGCGATCCTGCGAAAGGACCGGGATTTTTACGAAAATTCCGGCGGCGGCGTCACACTGTCCGGCGGCGAATGCCTGATGCAGGCGGATTTCTGCGCGGAGCTCCTGAAGGCGCTGAAGCAGGAAAATATCCGGACCGCAGTCGATACGAGCGGCTTCGTGCCGCGGGAGGCTCTGGACAAGGTCATGCCTTTCACCGACATGTTCCTCTATGACATCAAGGCGATGGACAGTTCTCTGCATAAAAAATGCACCGGCGTGCCAAATGACCGTATTCTTTCCAATCTGCGGTATATCGACAGCGCCGGCATCCGTACGGAGATCCGGATCCCCCTGGTTCCCGGCTTCAATGACGATCAGCCCGAAAAGATCGCAGCCTTCGTCCGTGAGCTCCGGTCCGTCACCGGGGTAAAAGTCCTGCCTTATCACAACTACGCGGGCAGCAAATATTCCGCTCTGGGATACGAAAATAAGCTTCCGGGGTGCCTTCCCGACAAGGAGCAGATCCGGAAGGCGGCGGCGTTTTTCGGCTGAGTGCGAGGCATTTCCGTATCACACTGCCCCTTAGGGCAGCGTCCGGCATCGTCACGGAACAAAACAGAAAAAGGGGCTGTAAAAAAACGCCTCTGAAATGAGCAGCTCCCGGATTTCAGCAATGGAATCCGGGAGCTGCTCATCTTTAATTGTGGATAATTCAGAAATCTGCCGTTTTGAGTGCACATAAACAGGCCTGTGGATAATC
>JAZLHR010000117.1:0-6900 GCA_045616945.1 Lachnospiraceae bacterium
TGATCTTCGGCATCGGCTGCACCGGCTTTGATCTCGGCGGAATTATCCACACCGAGGGCAATATCGGCGGACTGCCTGTCGATCGCGGTCAGAACGGCACAGGAATTGCCGTCAAAGCAAAGAGAACTGTCGTTGTAGCCGATATCGCAGATGACCTTGCGGGCGATCTCGGGAATGTTGATATTGGCCGTGGTGGTGATCTCACCCATGATCATGACCTGACCGGTCGTGACCGTGGTCTCACAGGCAACGCGGCCCGCTTTGTCCTGCGTCAGGATAGCATCCAGAACCGCATCGGAGATCTGGTCGCAGATTTTGTCCGGATGTCCTTCTGTCACGGACTCGGAGGTGAAAAAGCAGCGTTTCATGGCTTTCCCCTATCTGATAAGTATTTTTACCCAAGAGAAACAAAAGAGCCCATCCGGAGAGGATGGGCCCGTAATGTCATTCCGATACCCATCGGTCAAGCTTTAGCACCTTGCACGAAGCAGCAGCTCCGGCAGGTTGCTGTGCGGTCATCGAGCTTGTCTCTCGCGCACTCTCTATAGGTAGGGTCATTATAGCTGATATATAAGAAAAAAGCAAGTATTATTTACGGCGCGGAGGTGCGGCAGTCCGAATGGAGAGATGTATTTCAGCTGCCTGCTTTGCCGGCCCGGGCGGTGCGGAGCATACGGAAGAAGGTCCAGATTGCGGAAATACCGCAGGCGATCCCGATGGCGTACTGGGCGGTAGTGCCGGCGAAGAGCTTTGCCTGCTCCAGATCCCGGTGAGCCATATAGTAAACGGTATAATACAGGCTGCGTCCGGGGATCAGCGGTACGACGGCCGTGATGAAAAACATGGTCGCGGGGGCATCCAGCAGCTCACCGCAGAGCTCGCAGCAGAGCGAAGTGAAGGACGAGGCAAGGAAGGTGGCGACAAAACATTCGAATCCGAACGATTCCATCAGCAGGTACATGCCCCAGCCCAGCATGCCGACGGCAGAGGCGGCAAGAAGATATCTCTTCCGCATGTTGAAGATAAGCGCAAAGCCGAGAGAACCGAAAAAGGCTGTGATCAGCTGAATGATGATTTCTTTCACAGCAGCACCTCCACCAGGCCCATAGCCAGGATCATGCCGACCGCCAGACCGACGGTCCACAGCAGACTTTCAATAAAACGCAGCGCTCCGGAAGCGGTATCGCCGACCAGCATATCCCGGACGGAATTGGTCAGAGAAACACCGGGGATCAGCAGCATGATGTCGCCGGACAGGATATGACCGGCATCCAGAAAGGGCAGGAGGGCCTCCAGCCCGTAAATGAGCAGCCCCGCCGTGAAAGCGCTGATGAGATTGAAGCTGATGCGGTTCGGACAAAGCGGGCCGAGCTTTCGCTGCAGCCAGTAGATATAGAGGGAGATCAGGGCGGCGGTAAGGGCTTCCGGCAGCGAACCTCCGAAGAAAAGGCAGAAGGCGGCGGCACCGACCGCCCCGCCCAGGATGAGCTTGCGGCTGCTGACGGGCATCAGGATGCGGTGGATCTCCTCCCGCAGCTTTTCCGGCGGCAGAGGGGCCTTGGTGCAGTCCTGCAGAATATCGCTGATCGCCTCTACTCTGGCCAGGTTCGTCTCGCCCGAATAGTGGATCCGGCGGGTCTCCGTCAGCTCCTCCCCGTCCGGAAAACGCATGGATACGACGATACTGGAGGTGATGACGAAAATATCCGCGAAAAAGATACCGTATGCCCGCGCCATGCGCTTCAGCACGTCTTCCACGCGATTGACCTCAGCGCCGCTGCAAAGGAGGATATCTCCCATGTTGACGACCTGATGCAGAAACAGTTTTGCCTCCGATTGAGTGAATTCCATAAGACACTCCTTGATGAATAGATGTCGGTGCGTGTGAATTGTAATATCTGGCCTGAAAAAATGCAATCTCCGCATAAAAAAGTGTATGTTTTTCGGGAAGGAAGCGCTTGACAGAAAAGAATGCGGCCTCCGGTGAACCGGATGTTTCGAATCGGTTAAATTGAGATGAAGAACCGCTGCTGCGCCCGGCGGAGATTGACACGGGAGGTCTGATACGGTATAATGGCTCCGCCGGTGTCTTGTCCTAGCAGGGGTGCAGCCCTGAAAAGGCATGCCAAGAGCAAAAGAGCCCGGCAGGAGTGAAAGGAGATATGAAGAAACTTCAATTTGGCATCATGGGCGGCGACCGGGGCTCCGGTTTTGCCAAAACGCTTCGCTTCATGAAAGACGCGGAACTTGCTGCCCTGTGTGAGATCCGCGATGAAGTGATCCAGGGGAAGATCCAGAAGCATCTGCTTCCCACGACGCGGATTTACAAGGATTTTGACGAATTCATTCATTCCGGACTGGATGCGGTGATCCTGTGCAATACCTTCGACCGTCATGCGGAGTATGCCATCAAGGCCATGGAACTGGGCATTGCCGTCTTTTCCGAAACGACAGCGGCTGCGACGCTGGGAGAGTGCGTGGATCTGGTGGAGGCTGTTGAAAAATATAACGGAAAATATACGCTGGCAGGCAATACCTTCTTCTTCCGTGCCGTCTGCGGCATGAAGAACCGTCTGGAAACGAAGAATCCCGGAAAGGTCCTTTACGCCGAGGGCGAATATATCCACAGTGAACTGGTAGACCCCGAAGGAGAGAAGCCTGCGATCGATATGAATCATCTGCATTGGCGTCAGGAACTGCCTCCCAACCTGTACAATATGCACACCCTGGGCCCGCTGATGTATGCCACGGATTCCGTGCCGAAGCGCGTTTCCTGCAAGATGCTGGTCGATGACCGCCTGGCACGCAGAGCCGGCAAGGTAACGGACTGCGTGGGTTCTATCGTCCTCACGGAAATGGACAACGGAGCCATCTTCAAGACGACGGGCTGCGATTCCCGTACGCCTACCAGCAAGTGGTACCGCATCGCCTGCGAGCGCGAGACCATGGAGTGCGAGCGCTACGATGAGCAGGAGACCAAGCTGATCGTTGCCAGAGATATCCAGCGCGGCGAGGAAACGGATACGAAACATCTGTATATGCCCATTATCGAGCGCTACGAGCCGGATATCCATGAATGCGGTCTGGATGCACCGGATATCAACTACGACGACGTGGCGCAGTGCGGCCATAAGGGGATCGACTATTTCACCACATACAGCTTCATCAAGTACCTGAAGGGTGAAAAGGAGAACTATTTCGATGTCTATAAAGCCGTGGCCCTTTCCGCCGCAGGCATCCTGGGATGGGAGAGCGCTCTGCATGACAGCAAGTGGATCGATATCCCCGATTTCCGCGACAAGGCCGTCCGCGACCGCTTCCGCGGCGATTACCGCAAGCCTTTTGCTCCCCGGTATCAGGATTTGACGATGCCCTGCCGGGTAGGCGGCGGTGAACCGGAAGTATAAAAAAATCGTTTTTAAGCTTGACAAAATGCCCTCGGGTTGCTAGAATTTGACAAGTTCGAGTTCTGCTTCCCGGGGGCTTTCTCCGCACGGAAGCGGGCACAGACTATTGCTTTAATCTCGTCCGGGTGACGGAAAGGAATTGCTGTGAATTACTCTGAAAACTCTAAGCTGAATACGGTGCTCAGCGGATCGGCGGCCTCTCTGACGTTGTCAGAATTGCCCGCCCGTTTCAGCAGTGATGAATATACGGTTATTCCCGGCTTCTGCGATGTTCATGTACATCTGCGAGAGCCGGGTTTTTCGTATAAGGAGACCGTTGCGAGCGGTACGGCTGCTGCGGCGCGGGGCGGTTTTACCGCCGTCTGCCCCATGCCGAATCTGAATCCGGTGCCCGATTCGCCGGAGCATCTGGCGGCGGAACTGGAATGCATCCGCCGGGAAGCGTCGGTGCGGGTGCTGCCCTACGGGGCCCTGACGGTAGGGGAGGCAGGGGAGGAACCGGCCGAACTGGAAGCGATGGCCCGCGACGCGGCGGCATTTTCCGATGACGGCCGCGGCGTGCAGAACGAAGCCATGATGGAGCAGCTGATGGAGCGCTGCGCGAAGCTGGGAAAGATCGTGGCGGCCCACTGCGAGGACAACTCCCTGTTGCGGGGCGGCTATATCCACGACGGCAGCTATGCCGCGGCGCACGGGCATCGGGGCATCTGCTCCGAAAGCGAATGGCGGCCCATCGAAAGGGATCTGCGGCTGGCGGAAAAAACAGGCTGTGCCTATCATGTCTGTCATATTTCCTGCCGGGAGAGCGTGCAGCTGATCCGGGAAGCCAAGGCCCGCGGTGTGAATGTGACCTGCGAGACAGGGCCGCACTACCTGCTCCTTTCGGAGGATCGGCTGCAGGAGGACGGACGGTTCAAGATGAATCCGCCTCTCCGGAGCGAAGCAGACCGGCAGGCTCTGCTGGAGGGGATCACAGACGGGACGATCGATATGATCGCCACCGACCATGCCCCGCACAGCGCGGAGGAAAAAAGCCGCGGCCTTGAAAAGAGTGCCTTCGGTGTGGTCGGACTGGAGACGGCCTTCCCGGCCCTGTACACCTATCTGGTGCGGGACAGCAGGCGCATCTCCCTGCAGAAGCTGGTGGAGCTGATGGCTGTGAATCCGAGACGGCGTTTCGGGATCCCCGCAGACGGGTGGAGCGTATGGAAGCTTTCCGAGTGCGAGACGGTGGATCCGGAGAAGTTTTTGACGATGGGACGGGCCACTCCCTTTGAGGGAATGACCTTTTACGGAGTAAACTATTATACATTTTGCTGCGGCAGAGCCGCGTATGTAAGGGGGTAAACAGTATGGCAAAGAGAAAAGATCTTAAGAAAATCCTGATTATCGGTTCCGGTCCTATCGTGATCGGACAGGCGGCGGAATTCGACTACGCCGGGACGCAGGCCTGCCTGGCCCTGAAGGAAGAGGGCTATGAGGTGGTGCTGTGCAATTCCAACCCCGCGACTATCATGACCGATACCGCGATCGCCGATAAGGTCTACATGGAGCCGCTGACCCTGGAGTATGTCGCAAAGATCCTGCGGTACGAGCGTCCGGACGCCATCGTGCCCGGCATCGGCGGACAGACCGGCCTGAATCTGGCCATGGAATTGGAGAAAAAGGGTGTTTTGGCGGAGTGCCATACCGAACTGCTCGGAACTGACAGCAGCAGTATCGAGCGCGCCGAAGACCGCGAGCTGTTCAAGGAAATGTGCGAATCCATCGGCGAGCCCGTTATCCCCTCCGAGATCACTTACAGCCTGGAAGAAGCTAAGGCTGCTGCCGGACGTATCGGTTATCCCGTGGTGCTGCGTCCTGCTTTCACGCTGGGCGGTACCGGCGGCGGTTTTGCGAACAATGAAGAGGAACTGATCGAAGTGGCCATGAACGGCTTCTCCCTTTCACCCGTGCATCAGGTGCTGGTGGAAAAGAGCGTCCGCGGCTATAAGGAGATCGAATTCGAGGTCATGCGTGACTCCGAGGATCACGCGATCACTATCTGCGGCATGGAAAATGTCGATCCGGTCGGCGTACATACCGGCGACTCCATCGTAGTTGCCCCGATCATGACCCTGTCCGAAAAAGACAGAAAGATGCTGAACGACAGCGCCATCAAGATCATCCGCGAGCTGAAGATCGCCGGCGGCTGCAATGTGCAGTTCGCGCTGAATCCGACCACCTCCGAATATTATCTGATCGAGGTCAACCCCCGCGTGTCCCGTTCTTCCGCGCTGGCTTCCAAGGCCAGCGGTTATCCTATTGCCCGTGTCACGGCGAAGATCGCGGTCGGCATGACGCTGGACGAGATCCCCGTAGCCGGCGGGACCGCCGCAACGGAGCCGGTGCTGGACTACTATATCGCGAAATTCCCCCGCTTCCCGTTCGATAAATTTACGGCAGCCACCAATGTCCTGGGCACGCAGATGAAGGCCACCGGCGAGGTCATGAGCATCGGTATGAGCCTGGAAGAGTGCTTCCTGAAGGCTGTCCGTTCTCTGGAGGTGGGCTGCAATCACCTTTACATGTCCAAGTTCGACGACATGTCCACCGAAGATATCCTGGAATATCTGAAAGAATTCCATGCGGATTCCTTCTTCGCCATGGCAGAGGTGCTGTGGCGCGGCGTGACCGTCCGTCAGCTGCATGAGATCACCCTGATCTCCGAGCCCTTCATTGAAGTCGTTCTGAATATCATCCGTACCGAGAGAGAACTGAAGGAAGCACCTCTCTCCGTCGAAGTTCTTAAGAAAGCCAAATCGCAGGGCTTTTCGGATAAATATATCGCCAGACTGTGGAAGAATACCGAAAATGATGTGACCGAGATCCGCCGTCAGAACGGGATCAAGCCCGTTTTCCGCATGGTGGATACCCTGCATACCGGCAAATATATCGCTTACCTGTATTCAACCTATGCAAATCTGTTCCGCCCCGAACTGGAAAACCAGTCCCGCCTGACGGACAAAAAGAAGATCGTCGTGCTGGGCGCCGGCCCTATCCGTATCGGGCAGGGCGTAGAATTCGACTATTCCACGGTCCATGCGGTGCAGACCAGCCGCCGGGAAGGATATGAGCCCATCATCATCAACAATAATCCGGAAACGGTTTCGACGGACTATACGACGGCAGACAAGCTGTACTTTGAGCCGCTGACTCCGGAGGATGTGATGAACATCCTGGACTACGAGCAGCCCGAAGGCGTCATTGCGACCCTGGGCGGCCAGACGGCCATCAACCTGGCAGACCCGCTGCGCGACAGAGGCGTGAAGATCATCGGTACCGACTGCGACGCCATTGACAAGGCCGAAAACCGCGATCTGTTTGAAAAACTGCTGGAAGAACTCGGGATCCCGAGACCGGAAGGCAGTGCCGTGACCAATATCGAGGCCGGTGTGGCCGCAGCCAGCCGGATCGGCTACCCCGTGCTGGTGCGCCCCAGCTTCGTGCTCGG
>JAZLHR010000118.1:0-8609 GCA_045616945.1 Lachnospiraceae bacterium
CTGCAAAACAAGCTCCTGCAGAAATAGGCAGAATGCCCTGAACCCGGCAATATCGGTTATTTTTGAAGGATAAATCTATGATTCGAGTGCTATTCGTCTGCCACGGCAATATTTGTCGGTCGCCTATGGCGGAATTTATTATGAAGCAGCTGACGTTGGAGGCCGGGATGGCTGACTCCTTTGAGATCGCTTCCGCCGCCGTGAGCAGTGAAGAAATATGGCACGGTATCGGGAACCCGGTGGATGCGCGGGCACGGCGGGAATTGGAAAAACGGAACATCCCCGCAGATCCGGCGAAGAGGGCGCGTTTGCTGACCGCAGCGGATTATGCGCATTATGACCTTTTGATCGGGATGGACAGCAGCAATATGGCCGGAATGCGGCGGATCCTGGGAAGTGATCCGGCGGGCAAGCTGCGCTGCCTGGGAGCCTATACCTCTTCCGGGGAGGATATAGCGGATCCGTGGTATTTCGGACATTTTGACGAGATCTGCAGGCAGATCGAGGAAGGCTGCCGCGGACTGCTGGCGCAGCTGCGAAAAGAGGGCGGCCGGTGAGAGAAGGGCTTTTCAGCCCCGGTATCCTTCGCCGCAGCCATATTCGCGAAATGAGGCTGCGAACCCTGAAAGTATATAAAGACCCCGCCGATAGGGCATCAATCAGCCTGTCGGCGGGGTCTTATATTGCGGAAAATGCATCGGCTGCGGCAGCGTCAGCGGGAAAAAAATGATTTTTCGGCCGAATAAAGAAAGTATGCGGCGCTGAGCAGGTCGGCGCATCCGCCTGCGGAGAGCCCGCGGGCAGACCAGGAACGGTCCAGGGCAGCCGCGGCGGAAAGCAGATCGGGAGAGGCCAGGACCGCTTCCGCCTCACGGCGCAGCGGGGTCAGGTCGCGCAGCCCGGAGCGCTTCATCAGGGTCGTGTCTTCGACCCGGCAGATCAGCTGCAGGAGGATGCGCACGCCGGTCAGATTAGGATCGCTGTCCCGTTCCGGATCATTTCGGAGCAGCGGGAGAGCCAGTTCACGCAGGGCGGGAAAGCCGTTTGCGGCTTCAGCCCGGATGCCTCCGACACCTTCCGCGGCATGGAGCTTTTCGCCGGCGGTGGAGGGGCATTTGTCCGAAACCGTATAATCCGCGGCAACATCGCGGCAGATATTCCCTGCCAGCAGGCAGATGTCTTCGCCCGAAATCGGACGGGGAGCCTCGGCGTTCCTGCCGGGGGCTTCCTTGGCCAAAAGACCGGCTGCCGCGCAGAGCAGCCCTAACGTAAAAACGGCGCCCTTGTGGGTATTGACGCCGCCGGTGGCCCGGTACATCGCTGCCTCGGCCTGTTTGCCCAGCTCCCGCAGCTGCGGGAAAAGCTGCGCGGGATCGGCTCCTTCGAAAGCGGAGCCTGCGGCGGCACAGGCCGCAAAATACGGCTCCAGAGCCTCCGCACTGGCCGTGAAAGTGCCGTAATCCATGTCCTTATGGGCACCGCTGCCGGCCCGGTCTACCAAACCGGGCTTGGGGGTGACGGATACTTCGTATAAAAGGGCCTCCTTTGCCAGGCGGCCCAGCGCTGAATTTTGCATGCTGCCTTCTCCTTGTGTGAGCGGAAGGAATGAAAATGGGGCCTCAGCTGCGCATTTTTGCGAGCAGCTGCGCATTTTTTGCGACTTCGCGGTAGAGGGTTTTGGCACGTTTCGCGGCATCCTCCGAAACCGTCCCGCCGTAGCGTGCGGGAAGATACAGAGACCGCATTTCCTCCAGGGCACCGGCTGCATTCGGGAAGAGCCGCTGCTGCTCCTGCAGATATTGCCCGGAATCGCGGGCAGCCGAGATCTTGCCGCCTGCGGCGGAGGTCAGCAGCAGGAGCTTTTGATAGTAATAGCGGACCTTCATGACCGGTGTGCGGGCATCCAGTCTGCGCAGCGGCTTTTCGCCGATGATATCTTCTTCCAGGGAGTAGCGGGAAATGATCCCTTCGGGCTGCCGGTTATCGCGGACCTGACGGGTCAGGCGCCGGAACAGCCAGCGCAGGAACAGAACTGCGGCCGCGAGCAGGACGAGGTACATCAAAACCTGACCCAGCATCTCCAATGCGGGATGTGATTCCGGTTCCAGTTCGCCGAACAGATCTTTGGCGCTGAGCCCCTCGCTGATCTCCGGCGGCTTTTCGGTGTCGATCCCCTCCAGATGGAACAGCTTGCCGATGAGCCAGATGATCCCGCCGAAAGCATAGGAAAAGAGGAGCAGCAGAGGCTTGATCAGCTTGGCGTAGAAGAATGCTGCGGCGGCTTTTGCGGCGCGGCGGAAGCCTTCGCTGAAAAGCGCAAGCGCGGCGAGCCCGACCAGGCAGACCGGCAGAAGATTGAAAAGCTGGAACCGGCGGGAAGCCATCACGGCCTTGCTGTGTCTGACTGTGCGCAGCAGCAGGACGGAAGCGACGAAAAAGCTCAGAACATAAGGGAGAGAGTGGGCTTTCAGACGGGGCAGCTCCTGTACCAGGATCCCGAATAACAGCGGCAGCGGGAGCAATTTCCAGCAGAGGCTGAAATTGTCGACGCAGACGGAATATTCCGGCGCCAGACGTCTGCGGGCAATCATATAGGCGCAGTAGACCGCGGGCGGGAGCAGTACCAGCAGTCCGGCAGGCCCGATCGGCAGCAGGAACACGAGCCCCAGCGCGAGCAGCGGCAGAAAACGGAGCAGCGGTGCGTGGGAAAGAGGTTCCAGCAATGCCGCCGCGGCCATGATGCATCCGAGCAGCAGGATCGCGGGCAGAAGAAGGGTATCCAGGCCGGCAAGACTGCCGAAAAAGGCGGCAAAGGCCGTATAGAAGCTGATATCCGCCACGGTTTTATAGAAAACGGCAAGACTCATGCCTGTGCCTCCTTTCCTTTGGAGGACGGTACCAGAACGAGCGTTTCGGAACCGGCGGTGCGGTCCAGCTGCTGCCGGAGCTCGCGGAGCCTGTCATTGACCAAAGGGGTGATCAGAATGTGCGAGCGCCCCTTTTCGCATTGTTTTTCGGCATTTTCCATCAGCTCCGACAGAGAGCAGGAGGGGAAATATGTCGCCCGGCCGAGGCCTTCCATGATCAGCGCAAAATGATCGGGACCCAGTCCGTCACCGACCTTGTCCCAGATCCTCACGGCCCCCGCGGCACTGGCATTGGTCAGAAAACGGTAGCGGATCTTTTTTTCTTCCAGAAGCTCGCAGACGCTGCGGGCCAGAGAAAAACAGGACTCCTGCGCCGCGTCTGCCCGTTCTCCCCGCGGGATCTCGATATTCAGAATGACATCCGCTGTCTCTTCCATGGTATAATCATAGTTTTTTACCATCAGACGTCCCAGCTGGGCACTGCGGGACCAGGAGATCATTTTCCGGGGCTCACGCCCGGTATATTCCCGGACGCCCAGCGTCAGGACCGGGTCCTCGTAAATGAAGCGCCGGACGGAGCGGTCGCCGAAAAAGCCCCCCAGTGCGCTGAGGGCTTCTCTGTCCTCCGAAGGGGCGGGCATGACGACGATCTCTTCCAACTGGGGAATGGTCTCGGTGAGTTCCGAAAGCCCCAGAAAATCGCCGCCGGCAAGCGTCAGACCGCGGAAAATATAGCGGCCGCGGGCAGGCAGGCAGACTTCCTCGCTCCGCTGCCACACCTGGCGGGGCATCAGATAAGTTGAAACCGTGCGGGCAGCATTGTTTTTTTCCCGGATCCAGTCGGAGTCCCAGATATCCCGGAATTCGATATCTTCGTTTGAAACGGAAGAGGGCGGTGTGTCGATGATGCGGATATAAGGGAGGATCCGGCGGGAAAAATTGCGCACGACGGTGGTGAGCCTGAAAGACGCGCCGGGCTCCGTGAGCCGTTTATCGGAAAATTGCCGGGCCTGCACCTTGTCCAGCGCGTGCCGGGCACTCCAGCTTTGGAGGACCAGTGCGACACCGATCAGTATGAGTACGAATAGCAGCATGGGAAGGAACCTCCCGGAATGATCAGCGGATGGTTTCGGTCGGGACCGGCAGCTGTTCCAGCAGCTCGGCCAGAATGCGTCTGACCTCCGCGATGCGGCCGGAATTGGTATAGATACGGTGGCAGAGCACGGCAGGCGCGACGGCCTTGATATCCTCCGGGATCACGAAATCGCGGCCGGCGAAAGCGGCAGTCAGCTGGGCCGCCTTATACAGCGCGAGCGCGCCGCGGGTGGATGCACCGATGGTGAAGCGGCAGTCTTCACGGGTCGCCTGTACGATATCCATCAAATATCCGCTCACGGTATCGGAAACCGTGATCTCGCGGAAATGCTCCTTGACCCAGGCGGTTTCCTCTGCGCTGACGGCCTGCGGCAGCTCCTGCAGGATGCGGGTGCTGTCGGGACGTCCCAATACGGAAAGCTCCTGTTCGCGGGTCATATAGCCGAGCGACAGGCACATGAAAAATCGGTCGCACTGAGCCTCGGGGAGCGGGAAGGTGCCGTAGGATTCCACAGGGTTCTGGGTTGCCATGACGAAAAACGGATCGGGCAGAGCGAAGGTCGTGCCGTCCACGGTGACTTGGTGTTCCTCCATCGCCTCCAGCAGACTGGACTGGGTGCGGGGCGTGGCACGGTTGATCTCATCCGCCAAAACGATATTGGCAAACAGAGGCCCCTCGCGGAAGATGAATTCGCTTTCTTTCTGGTTGTAGAAGTGGATGCCGGTCAGGTCGGAGGGGAGCAGGTCAGGCGTGAACTGCACGCGCTTGAAATCTCCGCCGACGGTTTTGGCGAAGGCACGAAGCAGCATGGTCTTGCCCGTGCCGGGGACATCTTCCAGAAGCACATGCCCGGAACAGAGAAAACTTGTCAGGATCAGCCGAATGGCTTCTTCTTTTCCGACGATGACACGGGAACAGCCCGCGATTACCTGATCGGCATAGTTCCGAAAACGCTGAATATCCATGTGTGATGCCTCCTTGGGCAGAATGATCCGCTGCCGCCTGCGGGCAGCCTCTGCTGAAATAATACAGAATTCTAGCAAAAATGGCAGACTATGTCAAACTGCAGATGGGCAGTACGGAACAGAAAAACGCGCAAAAACGCCGCAGTCCGCCCATTTTGTCCCGCAGGCACTGACGGAGAAAAATACGGGCGGCAAAAAAAAGGCCGACATCACTGTCAGCCGTTTTTGTATGGATGAATATAGGATTACATACCCTGCGGAGCAGCCGGTGCGAAGGACAGATCGACTGCGGAGCGGGCCATGCAGGAAACCTTGCGGGTAACGGCGATGGAACCGTCGGTCAGGGTGCCGGTCAGGACTTCCTGATTTTCTTCGGCGATATCCAGCAGTTCACCGGTCTCGATGGTGGCGTTGGTGGTGGCCTTCAGAGCCTTGAATTTCAGCTCACTGCCGTTTGCCAGATACAGGCCGCTTTCCAGAGACTTGTAGGTGGTGCCGCCCATGGTGAATTCTGCGCTGTAATCATAGGTGCCGTCTTCCTTCAGCTCCAGAGCCAGGGTATAAACCGTCGTGCCCATAGCGGATTCGGAGGTGTAGGAACCGGTGTAGCTGCCGGCTGCTTCTGCGGGAGCAGTCTTCTTGAATTCGAAGCTGTCCTCTGAGCCTTCCGCGTTCAGCGGAACGTTGCGGGCGTTGAAGCTGCCGTCTGCCAGCATGCCGACGAACTTGCAGGCACCGCCGTCATAGGAGAATGTCACCATGGAATCGGTGGCTTCAAAGGTACCTTCGGTCTCATACAGCAGAGTGAAATCGTTCATGACCTTCAGCGTGAAGGTGGCATTGCCCTTCAGCTCCATGGTCAGCTGGTAAATGGGATCGCCTTCGGCAGCCGTATCGCTGTTGTCTGCGGTGAAGGTGCCGTTCACAAGGCTCTTGCAGAGCGTCAGTTCGCTGCTCATGCCGCCGGTAGGCATCTTGCCGGTAAGGATCAGACCGGTTCTGGTCACTTCATAGGCGGCAGGATTTTCAACGGGAGCAAGTTCTGCACCGTCCGTGCTGCTCTTGACAGGCGTCAGCGTGACAGCGGTCTCGGTAAAGGTGAAGGTGCCTTCTTCCTTATAGGCAGAGGAGCCCATCATGGGAGAGGAGAAGTCGGAGGTGTAGGTGTAGGTGCCGCTCTTGCCGAGCTTCAGTACGGATTCGATCGTGAACATTTCGGAAGACTTGTAGCCGAAATACTTGCCGGCGGCTTCAGCCGTCGTAGCGGGCGTCAGAGTCAGGTCAACGGTATCGGACTTCATCGGGGAGGTCAGCAGGCCAATCTCGATCTTCTCGGCGGAAATGGTACCGGTCAGCACATTGGCGCCGTAAACATCCATCAGCTCGCCGGTCTCCAGCGTAGCGGCAGAGACTCTCTTGGCGGCCGTCAGGGAAAGGGCAGAGCCGTCAATGGCAAAGCTGCCGATTTCCGCGTAGGTGTACTCGGAACCGCCCATGGTGAAGACGGAACTGTATTCATAGCGGCGGCCGGTCTGAAGGAGCAGGGAGATGTCGTAAACGACCGTGCCCATCATACCTTCGGAAACATAAGAGGTGACATATTCACCCAGCAGGTCTTCGTTGGCATAGCAGTAGGCTACGAAGGGGTTTTCCTCGCTGCCGTCCATGCTGGCGGAACCGATGGGGATGTTCGTGGTGAAGTAAAGGTTGCCGTCCTTCATGGTGAAGGTGGCATTCTTGGGGGCTTCTGTCGTGGAATCACTGTAAACCAGAACGAAGGTCCCGTTATTCTCGGCGACCTGGCCGTGGCCCTTGTCGGCAGCATATTCACGGGACGTGGAGATTTGGAACTGACCGTCTTTTTCGATCTTCAGGTACCACTGCATGGGCATGCCGAGAGGGGTGCCGTCCAGGAAGTATTCACCGGCGGCGGAGCAGTCGGCAGCAGGCTGCTGTGCTTCGGTAGACTGTGCGGCCTGGGTGTTCTCTGCTTCGGTGCTCGGGGCGTTCGTGGGTTCCTCTTTTTCGCCGCAGGCAGCCATGCCGAGGCAAAGCGCCAGTGCCAGCAGAAGAGCCAAAACTTTACGTGTTGTCATGTTGATTCTCCTTTTAAGGCTGATAAAAATGACGTCGGAACGGATCGGAACTTTACTGATTCATCCCGATAAAGCGGATTGTAACAGAACAGGCCCGCTTCGTCAAGCTGTTTTGCTGCTCGCAGAGCGGACCTGTCCGATTATTCTTATTGTTTTTATTGGATCTTCTCCGCAAAATGGCAGGCGCAGAAATGTCCGGGCTCGACTTCGGTCGGAGCGGGCGCTTCCCGGCGGCAGATGTCGGCGGCCATTTCGCAGCGTGTGCAGAAGCGGCAGCCCTTCGGCGGGTCAATGGGACTTGGGAGTTCTCCCTGGATCAGCTTCTTTTCTTTTTTGCGGTCCACATCGATATCCAGCACCGCGTCCAGAAGCGCGCGGGTATAGGGGTGAGACGGATGCGCGAAGATGTCTGCGGTCCGGCCCCATTCCATGCCCTTGCCCAGATACATGACGATCATGTGGGAGCAGATATTGCGGACTACGGCAAGATTATGGGAAATGAACAGATATGTCATGCCCAATTCCTGCTGCAGGCGCGTGAGGAGGTTCAGAATCTGCGCATGGACGGATACGTCCAGAGCGGAGACCGGCTCATCGCAGACCAGAAAGTCCGGATTCAGGGAAATAGCACGGGCGATACCGATCCTCTGGCGCTGGCCGCCCGAAAAATCCGAAGGATGGCGGTGCAGGTCTTCCTCGGAAAGGCCGACCATCTTGAGAAGCTGGATGACGCGCGCGGTGATCTCTTCATCGGAAAAGCCGCCGCGGATCTCCATCGGTTCCGCGATGATATCCCGGACCTCGAATCGCGGGTTGAGGGAGGAAAAAGGATCCTGGAAGATCATCTGCATCCCCCGGCGGAGACTGCGGAATTCCTTGCCGCGCAGGGAATAAAGATCCTGCCCGCTGAACCAGACCTTGCCTGCCGTGGGCTTCTGCATGCCCAGCAGGGTATTGGCGAGTGTGGTTTTGCCGCAGCCGGATTCTCCGATGAGGCCGAAGGTCTCGCCGCGGCGGATCTCAAAGCTCATGCCGCAGACCGCTTCGACCTGCTTCTTTTTGGCAAAGGGAAGTCCTCCTCGGACCGGGAAAAAGACGCTGAGATCGTCAGCGCGGACCAGAACATCCGCATTATCTTTGCTGTCGGTAGTTTGGCTGCTCATGATTCCTCCTTTCCCAGCGGGCGGAAGCAGCGGACAAAACGGCCGTCTCTCGTATCTTTGAGAGCAGGCATCTGCATGCATTCCTCCGATGCGTAGCGGCAGCGGGGGCGGAAATAGCAGCCCTGCGGCTTATGCATGGGACTGGGGACCGCATCCGGGATCTGGATGAATTCGTGGTGTTCATCCGTCAGCTTGGGGATCGCGCCCAAAAGACCTTCTGTATAGGGATGGCGGGGGCCCTTGAACAGCGGATAAGCCGGAGATTCTTCCACGATCTTGCCGCAGTACATGACGTAGATGCGGTCGGCCATATTGGCGACCACGCTCAGGTCATGGGTGATCAGCAGGAGAGAAGTCCCGTTCTTTTTCTGCATATCGGAAAGGACCTTCAGCACCTGGGCCTGAATGGTCACGTCCAGGGC
>JAZLHR010000119.1:0-32525 GCA_045616945.1 Lachnospiraceae bacterium
CCCCTCCCTGGCCTCCCGGAAAAGAAATTATGAGAAAAAATAGTGTTTAGCCGCGCTCAGGTGAAGGTTGGTGAGGGAAAAAGGTTAAAAAAAATAGTTTTTGTCAAGATGGCAGGTTTGCGGCATGCGCTGTTGCAAGAGAGTGCGGACCGCAGTGGTCCGTCAGCCGCAAGTGCCGCCCCTGCTCCCGCCCCTTTTCCAATGTAAGCCGCAAGTGCCGCCGAGAACTGCGGGGTGTCACCGAACACCCCGCATTCAGCGAAGCGCCGAACGGAAACGCATCAGGCGTTTCCGCAGAGTCGCGAGCGGTCGGCAGGGCACGCAGCGGCGAGGCCTGCGGGCATAAAAAAAGCCCTTCCGGCGAAAATCGCTTTCAAGGCGTGCAGGGAAGGGTGGGAGGGATCGGGAGGCAGGGAGGGGACGGCCTCGCAACTCGGTCCCCTCCCTGGCCTCCCGGAAAAGAAATTATGAGAAAAAATAGTGTTTAGCCCCGCTCCGGCGAGGGTTGGTGAGGGATAGGGGCAGTCGCCCCCTCCCTGGTCTCCCGGAAAAAGAAATTATGAAGAAAAATAATGTTTAGTCGTGCCTCGGCGAGGGTTGGTGGGGGATAGGGGCAGTCGCCCCTCGCATTTTCAGGCGCGCGGCACAATGACCCTCGTCGCCTTTACGATGCATCCTCCCGGATAAACGCCGCGCAGCATGGTCGTAGGGTAGGCGGAGGTCCCGCGTCCTACCACGGTGCCGGGATTCAGCACGCAGTTGCAGCCGATATCGGCATGGTCTCCCAGAATGGCGCTGCATTTCCGCAGGCCGGTTTCGTATGCTTCGTCGCCGTTGCGGATGACGACATTTTTTTTGTCGGATTTCAGGTTGGAGCAGATGACCCCCGCGCCGGTATGCGCGAAATTGCCCAGGACCGCGTCGCCGATATAATTGAAATGGGGCGCTTCCACGTGCCGCAGCAGGACGGCGTTCTTGACTTCGGACGAATTGCCGATGACGCAGTCGGGGCCGGTCAGGACATTTCCCCGCAGGAAGGCGCCGGGGCGCAGTACGGTACCGGGACCCAGCACGCAGGGCGGCTCCAATGTGGCGGTGGGGGCGATCCTGACGCCTTCGCCGGCCAGAATGCCGGGGGCGATCTCCGTGAAGCCGGCGGGCTTTTCGGCCAGCAGCTTACGGATGTAGTCTCCGATGCGCGGAAGCACCTCCCACGCGTAGGTCACGCCATCGAACAGCGGGGCGATATAATCGGGATAGCTCTCGAAGAGCGCATTTACGGTAATATCAATCGCCACAGACGTATCCTCCTGCCTGTATCGCATCATAAACGGAAGCGATCAGCCTGTCGCACAGCGCATCGTCCGTACATTCCACCATGATGCGCACGACGGGCTCCGTGCCGCTTTCCCGAAGCAGGATGCGGCCTTCCTCGCCCAGCGCCTTTTCGGCTTTCCGCAGGGCTTCCTGCACGCCCTTGTCCGCGATGGCGGCAGCCTTGCTCGTGACGCGGACATTTTTCAGCTTCTGCGGCAGCAGTACCACGGGCGCCGCCAGCTCGGACAGTGCGGCCTTGCGGTCCAGCATTTCCTCCGTGAGCATGATGGCGGTCAGCAGACCGTCGCCGGTGGTGGCATATTTGCGCAGGATGATGTGGCCGGACTGCTCGCCGCCCAGGCGGTATCCGTACTGCTCCATGGCTTCGTAAACGAAGCGGTCGCCCACCTTGGTCTGCATCACGCGGATCCCTTCCTTTTTGAGGGCATTCAGCAGTCCCTGATTGGACATGACCGTGGCGACCACGGTATCGCCGTCCAGGTTGCCGCGCTCTTTGAGGCGCTTTCCGAGGATATACAGGATCTTGTCGCCGTCCACGATCTCGCCGTTTTCATCGACGGCCAGGCAGCGGTCCGCGTCGCCGTCAAAGGCAAAGCCGACATCCAGCTTTTTCTCCCGGACCAGCTGACGCAGCGCCTCGATATGGGTAGAGCCGCAGTCGCGGTTGACATTCAGGCCGTCCGGCTGTGCGCCAATCAGGACCGTGTTGGCACCCAGTGCGTCGAATACGGCCTTCGCGATCATCCAGGAGGAGCCGTTGGCGGTATCCAGACCGATGCGCAGCCGCCGGTAGGAGTGGGAGGCTACGGAGATCAGATAGCCCACGTAGCGGTTCCGCCCGGAAATATAGTCCGTGATGCAGCCGAGCCGGTCGCGGGTGGCGTAGGGAAGATCCTTTTCGGCGATGCCGAGGGCGCCCAGGTCGCCGTCCAGATACGATTCGATATAGGAAATGGTCTTGTCGTCCATTTTTTCGCCGTTGCCGTTCAGCACCTTGATCCCGTTGTCGTAGAACGGATTGTGGGAGGCCGTGATCATGATGCCGCAGTCGAATTCATCCTGCCGGGTCACGAAGGCGACGCCGGGCGTGGTGATGACATGCAGCATGCAGGCGTCGCCGCCGGAAGCCGTGGTGCCTGCCACGAGCGCATACTCGATGGTACAGCTGGGGCGGCGGGTATCCTTGCCGATGACGATGCGGGGGCGGTAGCCTGCGCGGTTCTGCCCGGAAAGCGGGTTCTGATAGTACCAGCCGAGAAAGCGGCCGACCATATAGGCGTGCATGGTCGTCAGGCTGCGGTTGACTTCGCCGCGGAAGCCGTCCGTACCGAAATACCGGTTCTTGCCGGTCTCATTTTTTTTGCTGTCCTCCCGGATGGGAGAGGCTTTATCGTTCAGCAGAAAATCCGCGGAAATGCCCAGCAGAGAGCAGAGCGGCAGGATCTTTTCTGTCTGCGGCACGGAAAGATTGGTCTCCCATTTGGAAACGGACTGACGGGAAACATCCAGAAGCTCTGCCAGCTTTTCCTGGGAAAGGCCTCTTTGCCCCCGAAAATAGGTGATCTTTTCGCCGACTGTCATAATATACCTCCGAAGATGATATGCAGCATACTGCGCACTGCGGTTGATTTTACCATAAAAGAGAGGAATTACAAGCAACTTGTGTATAATAATACGAATATCGGCGCAACTGCAAGGTGCGGAAAAACGCTGTGCCGGGTACGGAAGAATAAAAAAGCGGGGTATGCGCGGCGCTGCGGCGTCCATGCCGGGCATGCGGCCGGAGGAGGGCCGCACGCAGCTTTTTCTTGAAAAAATTCCCTTGGTATGTTACAGTATGGTGTGAATGCCCGGAAAGGGTGTTTTTGGCGTGGAATAAAACCGCCGCTTATCCCGCTCATCCGCGGGACAAAGCAGAAAGGAAGACAAAAACATGCAGAGAATCAACAAAAAACCTTACTATATCACAACGGCCATCGCCTATGCCTCCGGCAAGCCGCATATCGGCAACTGCTATGAGATCGTGCTGACGGACAGTATCGCCCGTTTCCGCCGGGCACAGGGCTACGATGTATTTTTCCAGACCGGCACCGATGAACACGGTCAGAAGATCGAGCTGAAGGCCGAGGCCGCCGGCATGAAGCCGAAGGCTTTCGTGGACGGGGTCGCGGGCCAGATCCGCGGCATCTGGGATCTGCTGAATATTTCCTATGATAAATTTATCCGCACCACCGACGCGGACCATGAAGCGCAGATCCAGAAGATCTTCAAGAAGATGTACGAGCAGGACGACATTTACAAGGGCTACTACGAGGGCTGGTACTGCACGCCCTGCGAGTCCTTCTTTACGGAATCCCAGCTGGTCGACGGCAAATGCCCCGACTGCGGCCGTCCCGTGACGAAGGCAACGGAGGAGGCTTACTTCTTCCGCATGAGCAAATATGCGCCCCGCCTGATCGACTATATCAACGAACATCCCGATTTCATCCAGCCCGTATCCCGCAAGAACGAGATGATGAACAACTTCCTGCTGCCCGGCCTGCAGGATCTGTGCGTATCCCGCACTTCCTTCACCTGGGGCATCCCTGTCAGCTTTGACGAGAAGCATGTGACCTATGTATGGCTGGATGCGCTGAGCAACTATATCACCGGCATCGGCTATGACGCGGACGGCAATCACACGGAGCAGTTTAAGAAATACTGGCCCGCGGATGTGCATATCATCGGCAAGGATATCATCCGTTTCCATACCATCTACTGGCCGATCTTCCTGATGAGCCTGGGCGTGGAGCTGCCGAAGCAGGTATTCGGTCATCCCTGGCTGCTGCAGGGCGAGGGCAAGATGTCCAAATCCAAGGGCAACGTCCTTTATGCCGATGATCTGGTAGACTTTTTCGGCCTGGATGCGGTGCGCTATTTCGTGCTGCATGAGATGCCTTTTGAAAATGACGGCTCTATCACCTGGGAACTGCTGGTCGAGCGCATCAATTCCGACCTGGCCAATGCCCTGGGCAATCTGGTGAACCGTACGCTTGCCATGAGCAACAAATATTTCGGCGGCACGGTCACGAATGCCGGCGCAGCCGAGGCACTGGACGAAGAACTGAAGGCCTGCGCTCTGGAGACCGCCGAAAAATGCGAAGCCCTGATGGAAGGCCTGCACGTGGCGGATGCTCTGACGGAGATCTTCAATCTGTTCAAGCGCTGCAACAAATATATCGACGAAACGATGCCCTGGGCTCTGGCCAAGGACGAAACGAAGAAGGAACGCCTGCAGACCGTGCTTTACAATCTGGCGGAAGCGATCGCCATCGGCGCGACCCTGCTGGAGCCCTTTATGCCCGATACTGCCGAAAAGATCCTGAAGCAGCTGAATGCACCGGCCCGCAGCTTTGCCGATCTGGAAAGCTTCGGCCTGTATCCGAGCGGCACGAAGGTCACGGAGACCCCTGAGATCCTGTTTGCCCGTCTTGATCTGAAAGAGGTCATGGCAAGGGTGATCGAGAAGTTCCCTGCTTTCGCTCCCGAGGAGGAAAAGCCCGCGGAGAAGAAGGAAGAGAAAAAGGAAGAAAAGAAGGAAGCCGGGAAGGGACCGGCCGAAAAGAAGGCCGAGATCACATATGACGACTTTGCCAAGCTGGAATTCAGGGTCGGCGAGATCCTGAAATGCGAAGAGGTCCCGAAGTCCAAGAAGCTGCTTTGCAGCCAGGTGAAGTTGGGCGGGGAGGTCCGTCAGATCGTATCCGGCATCAAGGCCTGGTATAAGCCCGAACAGATGGTAGGCAAGAAGGTCATGGTCGTGACCAATCTGAAGCCCGCAAAGCTGGCAGGTCTGCTTTCCGAGGGCATGATCCTGGCCGCCGAGGACAGTGAGGGCCGTCTGGCTCTGATGACCCCCGACAGCGAGGTGCTGGACGGTGCCGAGATCTGCTGATATTCAGGCGGAAATGATAAACGGAGGTAAGCATGGGATTATTCAAGTCCTATAGTGAAAAAGAATTAAAACGGATCCGCCCGCTGGTGGATAAGATCGAAGCGCTCCGGCCCGAAATGATGGCGATGTCCGAAGAAGCCATGCGTGCCAAAACGCTGGAATTCAAGGAGCGTCTGAAAAAGGGCGAAACGCTGGACGATCTGCTTGTGGAGGCCTTTGCGCTGGTGCGCGAAAGCGCCCGCCGGTCCATCGGCCTGGAGCCCTACCGCGTACAGCTGATGGGCGGTATCATCCTGCATCAGGGACGTATCGCCGAGATGCGTACCGGTGAAGGCAAGACACTGGTTTCCACGCTTCCGGCGTATCTGAATGCGCTGGAGGGCGAGGGCGTACATATCGTTACGGTCAATGACTATCTGGCCAAGCGTGATGCGGAGTGGATGGGCAAGGTGCATGAGTATCTGGGCCTGACGGTCGGCGTGGTGCTGAACAGTATGACGCCGGAGGAACGGCAGGTACAGTACGGCTGTGATATCACCTATGTGACCAACAACGAGCTGGGATTCGACTACCTGCGTGACAATATGGTGATCTACCGCGAGAATCTGGTCCTGCGGAAGCTGCATTACTGTATCGTCGATGAAGTTGACTCGGTCCTGATCGATGAAGCCAGAACGCCGCTGATCATTTCCGGACAGAGCGGCAAATCCACCAAGCTGTACGAGACCTGCGACTATCTTGCGATGCACCTGACCCGCGGTGAGGCGAAGGAGCTTTCCAAGATGGATATCCTCATGAAGGAGGAAGAGAAGGAGACAGGCGACTTCATCGTCAACGAGAAGGAAAAGCAGGTCCACCTGACGGCGCAGGGCGTGGAAAAGGTGGAAAAATTCTTCCAGATCGATAACCTGGCGGATTCGGAGAACCTGGAGATCCAGCACAATATCATCCTGGCGCTGCGTGCGCACAACCTGATGGCCCGCGACAAGGATTATGTCGTGAAGGACAATGAAGTGCTGATCGTAGATGAATTCACCGGCCGTATCATGCCGGGCCGCCGTTATTCGGACGGTCTGCATCAGGCCATTGAAGCGAAGGAGCATGTCAAGGTCAAGCGCGAAAGCCGGACCCTTGCGACCATCACCTTCCAGAACTTCTTCAACAAATTCGAGAAGAAGGCAGGCATGACCGGTACGGCCATGACGGAGGAAAAGGAATTCCGCGATATTTACGGGATGGACGTGGTGGAGATCCCCACCAACGTCCCAGTGCAGCGTAAGGATCTGCAGGATGCGGTATATAAGACCAAGCGTGAAAAGCTGCATGCCATCGCCGATGCGGTCGAGGAAGCCCACGCGAAGGGGCAGCCGGTACTGGTCGGCACCATCACCATCGAGTCTTCGGAGGAGATCGCAGCGATCCTGCGCCGCCGGGGCATCAAGCTCAACGTACTGAATGCCAAGTTCCATGAAATGGAAGCGGAGATCGTTGCGGATGCCGGTATCCACGGCGCTGTGACCATCGCGACCAACATGGCGGGCCGAGGCACCGATATCAAGCTGGATGAAGAAGCCAAGGCTGCCGGCGGATTGAAGATCATCGGTACCGAGCGTCATGAATCCCGCCGTATCGACAACCAGCTGCGCGGCCGTGCCGGCCGTCAGGGCGACCCGGGCGAATCCCGCTTCTATATCTCCCTGGAAGATGACCTGATGCGTCTCTTCGGCGGCGAGAAGATGCTGAATCTGTTCAACTCTCTGCATGTCCCGGACGATGAGCCGATCGAGCACAAGATGCTTTCGAACGCCATCGAGACGGCGCAGAAGAAGATCGAGAGCAACAACTTCGGTATCCGCAAGAACCTGCTGGAATACGATGAAGTAAAGAACGAGCAGCGCGAGATCATCTACGCGGAGCGCCGCCGGGTGCTGGACGGCGAAAATATGCGCGGCTTTATTATGAATATGGTAGGCGACGTGGCAAACGGCGTCGTGGACGGCTGCATTTCCGACGATATCCCGGCGGAAAGCTGGGACCTGGACGAGCTGAATCACGATCTGGACGGCTTCTTCCCGGGGCTGGAGGTGTCCGAGGAAGTGCTGCAGAGCAAGAGCCATTTCAAGGCAGCCGATCTGAAGGCCTATATCCGTGAGCAGGCGGAGCGCCTGTATGCGCGGAAGGAAGCCGAAGTCGCGAGCACCGAAAAGATGCGTGAGATCGAGCGTGTGTTCCTGCTGAAATCCGTGGACCGCCGCTGGATGGACCATAGCGACGATATGGAGCAGCTGCGGCAGGGCATCGGTATGCAGTCCTACGCGCAGAAGAATCCCGTGGTCGAATACCGTACGCAGGGCTTCGAAATGTTCGAAGAGATGACCCGCGGCATCGAAGAGGATACGGTCAAGCTGCTGATGCATCTGCGCATCGAGCAGAAGGTAGAGCGTGAGCAGGTCGCCAAGGCCACCGGCACCAACCGGGACGATTCCGTCACCAAGCAGCCGGTCAAGCGCGCCTCCGAAAAGATCTATCCCAACGATCCCTGCCCCTGCGGCAGCGGCAAGAAATATAAGCAGTGCTGCGGAAGAAAGTAATGCGGAAAACCGCCGGAAATCCCGGCGGAAAAATATAATTATTATATGAAAGAGGGTGAAGTTAATGGTCGAGCTGGATCAGATGAAAGTCGTTCTGAGCAATCTTACAAAACCGTTAATGGAAGTGGGGGATTCACTTTGACCTGGCTGGCAAACAGAACAGGATCATTGAATTAGAAAGAGAATTGGAATCCCAGGAGCTTTGGCAGAATGCCGAAAAGGCAGCCAAGGTGACACAGGAACTGAAAAACACAAGGGATATCGTAGCCAAGCTGAAGGGCCTGCAGAATCAGTACGACGATCTGGAGGTCATGATCGAGATGGCTTACGAGACCGAAGATCCGGACGAGGCAGCCGAGATCCGCGAAATGCTGGACAGCTTCAAGGCGGAACTGGAAGAGATGCGTCTCAGTACGCTCCTGACCGGGGAATACGATGCCGATAATGCGATCCTGACGCTGCATTCCGGCGCCGGCGGGACGGAATCCTGCGACTGGTGCGGGATGCTGTACCGGATGTACCTCCGCTGGGCAGATAAAAAGGGCTTCCAGGTGGATGAGCTGGACCTGCAGGAGGGCGATGAAGCGGGCATCAAGTCCGTGACGTTCCAGGTGAACGGAGTGAATGCCTACGGCTTCCTGAAAGCGGAAAAGGGCGTCCACCGTCTGGTCCGTATTTCTCCCTTCAACGCGCAGGCGAAGCGGCAGACCTCCTTCGTGTCGCTGGATGTCATGCCCGATATCGAGGAAGATCTGGATATCGAGATCCCGGATGACGATATCCGGATCGACGTATTCCGTTCCAGCGGCGCAGGCGGCCAGAAGGTAAACAAGACCTCCTCAGCCATCCGTATCACGCACTTCCCCACGGGTATCGTGGTGCAGTGTCAGAACGAGCGCTCGCAGTATCAGAACAAGGATAAGGCCATGCAGATGCTGAAGGCCAAGCTGTATCTGCTGAAGCAGCAGGAAAATGCGGAAAAGGCCGGCGCCATCCGCGGCGAGGTGGCCGATATCGCCTGGGGCAGTCAGATCCGCTCCTATGTGCTGCAGCCCTATACCATGGTCAAGGACCACCGTACCGAGGTCGAAACCAGCAACGTCAACGCGGTGCTGGACGGCGACCTGGATCAGTTCGTCAACGGTTATCTGAAATGGAAGGCTCTGGGCCTTCGCAAGTCGGAAAAAGCGTAAATTCCGATATTTCCTCCCCTACTTTTGCCGAGAAGCGTTCTTCCGGCCGGAGCAGGGGCGGTGCTTCGTCCCGCAGCGGAGACAGGCGGCAGAATTCCGGCCGCGGCGGTGCGGTATCCGCGGGGAGTTCTTCGCCGACGGGCAGCTCCGCGTAAAAAAGGCGCTCGCGCATGATCACCTGCTGCACGGTGGCGCGGCCGCGCGCATCCAGACAGCGGTAATTCTGCACGAGGCCGGCCTCCTCTCTTGTCAGCAGGCGCGGCCCGGGATCGGGCGGTCTGCGGTCCAGCAGATAATCGGTGCTGACGTGCAGGATATCTGCCAGCCGGCTGAGTATCTCCGGGCCGGGGGTGCGTTTTCCTGTTTCGTACATGGTATAAGCCGGTCGGGACACGCCGATTTTTTTCGCCAGGGCTTCCTGTGAATAATGATTTAACAGTCTTTGCTCTTTCAGGTGATTCATTAACGGATGGCTCCTTTTCGTCAGACGGCGTGTCTGGAACATAACAAATCAGCTGCGAGCCTCCCTCTGGCGGGCCGACTGTAACAAAATCATCGCTGAAAGTGTGAGCTTCAGAACAAAACGGAGCGTTAGAAAGCATGCTTGGTAAAGCTGTCAAAAAAATATGGCCCGCAGAGCAGCGGAAAAGAGAGAACTTGCTTTTGTTTGTCCTTCTGACGGCAGCGGTCCTTCCTCTTTTTGCGCCTTTTTTGCGGGGGCTCGGCTTTCTGCTGTATGATGATGTCGGCGGGGATACCATGACGCAGTATTTCCCGCTGTACAGGAAGCTGGCTGCGGACATCCGCAGCGGCAGTCTGACGCTTTATAATTTTTCTTTAGGCAGCGGTGCCGCCTGGATCAACGAGCAGTCGATCCTGATGGACCCTTTCGCCTGGATCACGCTCCTGTTCGGGATCCTCGGCGGGGATGCCGCCGTGAAATACGGCCTCACGGTCATGACCGTGGTGAAGCTGTATGCGGCAGGCTTCTTATGTCTGCGGTACCTGCGGCGTTTCCCGGTCCGTTCCTGCGGCCGGGCCGCTGCAGCCTGGCTTTTCTCCTTCAGCGGCTATATGCTGCTGTGGGGGCAGCACTTCTTTTTGGGGACCGCGCCGGTATTCCTGCTTCTGGTGCTGACGGCGGCCGAGGAGGTGCTGCAGAAGGGCGGCGCGCGGGAACATCTGCGACTGGGCCTTGCCTGCGGTGCAACGATGCTTTTCAGCACCTATCTGGGATATATGATCCTGCTGTTTTCGGCAGGCTATTTCCTGCTTCGTCTGGCTTTCGTGACGGCGGATGCGCCGAAAGGAAGCTATCTGAAGCGGCTGAGTGCTGCATTTTTGACGGTCCTCCCCGGGGCGCTGATCGGGGCGGTGCTGTTTCTTCCTTCGGCGGAGGCAATCCTGGCGACCAGCCGGGTGAGCGGCGAGGCCGCGGCGTCTCCTTCCCTTTTCTACGGCGCAAGGACCTATCTGGCTCTGTTTTCGAGGATGAGCTCCAACAGCCTGATGGGCAACGCGGGCTGGCCGAGCGAGATCCAGCCGGACAATTACTACGAAATGCCTCAGCTTTATTACTCGTCCTATCTGTTCCTTCTTCTGGGGCAGTGGGTGAGCATGAAGCTGGTTCATGAAAATAACGGAAAAACACGCAGGCTGCGCCTTCTGTGCGCGGGCCTCGCTGCCGCCGCGGTGCTTCTGCCCTTCGGCGCGATGCTTTTCAACGCTTTTTCCGCGGAAACATTCCGCTTCACCTTCCTGCTGATGCCTCTTTTTGCGCTGATGGCCGCGCAGGTATGGGACGGACTGTTTGCGGAAAAGAAGGGCAGCACGGCCATGCTGGCAGTCGGGACACTGCTCGGGCTGGCATCCGTGTTTCTGAGTGCTCACTACTTGCAGGAAAGGCTGCGGCCGCTGGCTTTGACGGCGGCACGCCTGCAGGTGATCCCGCTGCTGTTCGTGTGCTTCCTGAAGCTGCTGCGGCTCGGGAAAAGCCGTACGGCGGAAAAGGGCAGCCGGTTTATGGAGCTGGCGGCGCCTGTCTGCCTGTCGCTGGCCCTGCTGTACGGCGTCCTGATGGAGGGTGAGGTCTGTATCCGCTGGCGCAATTATATCGGCGCGGAGCGTATGGCACAGATCGAAGCCGCGGAGCGGGAAACCTCCGCCGTGATCCGCAGTCTCCGGCAGGAAGATACGACGGCCTTCCGCACGGAAAAGCTGTATATGGATTTTTACTACGCGGATTCGATGCTGGAAGACTATATGCCTTCCGGCGGCTACAATTCCGTCATCACGGGCGGGATGCGTACATTGTACGAAAAATATTGGCCGGCGGCGCGCATCAGCGAAAAGCTTCAGCTGTTCCAGGAGTCCCCGGAACGGGATATTTCCTCTCTGCTGGGTGTAAAATATGTGCTGGCCCGCGAGCCGTACGAGGCGGATTGGCTCCGTCTGCTGCGGCAGGAGGGCGGGATCTATATCTATGAAAATACATCCGATCCGGCCATGGCGGCTGTTTACGCCGGGGAGCCGGATATCGCCGCGGCGCGGGAGAGCTTCCCGCAGCTGACGCTTCGCGGCACGGAGCTTTCCGGGACGGTCCGGACGGAGGGCGGGGCCCTGGTGCTGGCGCTTCCCTACGAACCTGCCTGGAAGCTGTATGTGAACGGCAGCCGGGTGGAAACGGAGCCGGTGCTGTACGGCCTGGTCGGTGCGCAGTCACGGCTTTCTGCCGGAACCTATGAGATCGTTCTCCGCTACGAAAATCCGCTCTATGCGGTGGGGGCGGGCATCAGCCTGGCATCCCTGGCGGTATTGATACTTTGGACACGCAGTATGAAGAAGAGGAAAAGCGGCGCGGACGCAAAGGAAGTGTGAAATGATCAGTTTTAACGTACCGCCCTTTATGGGCAAGGAAATCGAGTATATGAAGGAAGCCATTGCCCGGGAGAAGATCTGCGGTGACGGCGCCTTCACGGTAAAGTGCAATCAATGGCTGGAACGGCAGACCGGCTCCGCCAAGGCTTTGCTGACGACCTCCTGCACCACGGCCACGGAAATGGCGGCGCTGCTGACGCCGCTGCAGCCCGGCGACGAGGTGATCATGCCTTCCTTTACCTTCGTGTCCACCGCCAATGCTTTCGTGCTGCGCGGTGCGAAGGTGGTTTTCGTGGATATCCGTCCGGATACCATGAATATTGACGAAACGAAGATCGAGGAAGCCATTACGCCCCGCACAAAGGTCATTTCCCCCATGCATTATGCGGGGGTGGGCTGCGAGATGGATACGATCATGGCGCTTGCCGAAAAGTATCATCTGACCGTGATCGAGGATGCCGCGCAGGCTGCTTCGGCCTATTATAAGGGAAAGCCGCTCGGGGCTATCGGCGACTACGGTACCATCAGCTTCCATGAGACCAAAAACTATACGATGGGCGAAGGCGGGGCGCTGCTGATCCGCGACGCGGCAAATATCGAGCGTGCGGAGATCATCCGCGAAAAGGGGACCAACCGCAGCAAATTTTTCCGCGGTCAGGTAGATAAATATTCCTGGGTGGACATCGGTTCTTCCTACCTGCCCAGCGAGCTCAATGCGGCTTACCTCTGGGCGCAGCTGGAAGAGGCAGATGCCATCAACCGGGACCGTCTGGCCAGCTATGACCGCTATCGGGCAAATCTGCAGGATCTGGCAGCGGAGGGGCGCATCGAACTGCCTTATGTTCCGACGGAATGCACCCACAATGCGCATATGTTTTATATCAAGGCAAAGGACTGCGAGGAACGGGGCAGCCTGATCGCCTGGCTGAAAGAACGGGATATCCTGGCGGTATTCCACTATGTGCCGCTGCATTCCTCTGAGGGCGGCCGGCGCTTCGGTCGTTTTGTGGGCGAAGATCGCTATACGACCCGCGAAAGCGACCGTCTGCTTCGTCTGCCGATGTACTACGGTCTGGAGCCGGACAAGGTGGATTATATCTGCGAGCAGGTAAAGGCATTTTACCGGGAGCATTAAATGGACGGCGGAGAAACCAAAAAAAAGACCCTGCGGGATTATCTCTTCCTGCACGGCGTGCTGCTGTTTTATTCCCTGATCACGGCGCTGACAAAATATTCCGCCGGCTATGAGACCGCTTCGGTCGGTTTCTGGCTGCTGTTCGGGGCAAAGCTGGCATGCCTGGGGATATATGCGCTGCTGTGGCGGGAAGTCCTGAAGCGTTTTACCCTGACAGGCGCTTTTCTGCATAAGACGGTCACGGTCATCTGGGGCCTGGTGATGGGCGTTTTGATGTTCAGCGAAGAGCTCACCTGGCAGAAGGCTGCCGGATCGCTGCTGATCATGGGCGGCCTGTTTCTGGCGGCAGAGGAGGAAAAAGCATGAGCGAAACAGCCTCCGTATGTCTGCTTTTGGGGTCGGTGTTTATTTCCGCCTGTTCCCAGATCCTGCTGAAAAAATCCACGGAGAGGCAGTATGCCTCCTTCTGGAAGGAATATACCAGCCTTCCCGTGATGACCGCCTACGCGCTGTTTGTCCTGTCGGCGCTGCTGACGACCATCGCTTACCGGGGACTGGAGGTCTCTTTCGGCAATGTACTTGAAAATCTGGGCATCTTTTTCGTAATGATCCTAGGGCGTATTTTCCTGCGGGAAAAGATCGGCCCGCGCCGACTGGCAGCCCTGGCGCTGGTAACGGCCGGCATATTGCTGTTTCACAGCTAGAGAGGAAAGGAGGAGGCCGTGAAGACTTCCGTCATTATTCCCTGTTACAATTCCATGCCGATCCTGGAGCAGCTGCTCGATGAAACCGAGCGGGTGCTGACCGGGATGGGTCTGTGCGACTATGAATTTGTGCTGGTAAATGACTGCTCTCCGAATGAGGAAACGCTCCCCTTCCTGAAATCGCTGCTGGGGAAGCATCCCACCATGACGCTGGTGGATCTGGCCAAAAATACCGGGCAGGCGAACGCGCAGATGGCTGCGCTCCGCTATACGACGGGCGATATCGTGATCAATATGGATGACGATATGCAGACGCACCCGAAAAATATCCCCATCCTCTATGCAAAGCTCATGGAGGGCTACGACCTGGTGGAGGGGCAGTACCCCAGCAAGAAACATTCCGTGTTCCGGAATTTTCTCACCAAGGCGGACAATGTATTTGAATGTTACGCCATCGACAAGCCGAAGGGGCTGCACTTTACCAGCTTCTGGATCTGTCGGCGGTATATCATAGATGAGATGCTGAAGTATAACCATCCCTACTCTTATATGGAAGGGCTGTTCCTGCGTACGGCAGGGCGGATCGCCAATGTGGAGGTGGAGCATTTCGAACGGACGGAAGGTAAATCCGGCTATACTTTCAAAAAGCTGGTAAAGCTTTGGTCCAATTTTACCAATTTTACCGTAAAACCCCTGCGTCTTGCGGGACTGCTCGGCGCACTGCTGTCGGTCGGCGGCTTTATTGCGATCCTGTGTATCGTCATCAAGCGCATCTGCGATCCCGATATGCCGCTGGGCTATGCCTCTATCCTGTGTACGAATCTGCTCTTCTTCGGGATTATCCTGCTCGGCATGGGAATCATCGGAGAATATGTGGGCCGTATCTTTATGTGCGTGAACCATGCGCCGCAATATGTGGTCAGAGAGGTATACCGGGGCAGTGAGGTGCCGGAGGAAGCGCATGACGAGTGAGAGACGGCTGGTCATTTTAGGCTCTTCGGAGGAATTCACGGACCTTGTGCAGCTGGCTGTGTCCCGGGGCATCTATACCGTGGCGGCGGACGGCTACAAGGACAATCCCGCGAAGAAATATGCTTCCCGGGCCTATGACTGCGATATTTTCGATGTAGATGCCGTGGCGGAGATCTGCCGCCGGGAAAGAGCGGATCATATCCTGACGGCCTATTCGGATGTGCTTTTCGAACAGTCCGTTCTGATCGCGGACCGGGCGGGCCTGCCTTACTATCTGAAGCCGGAGCAGCTGCCGCAGTACCGCGAAAAGGATGCGCAGAAGGCTCTTTTGGAAAAAATCGGCATTCCCGTCACGTGCTACCGCCGCCTGCGGCCGGACTTCGGACCGGCGGATCTGGCAGGGCTGCGCTTTCCTCTGGTGCTGAAGCCTATCGACGGCTACGGCAGCAAGGGGATCCGGGTCGTGCATAACGAGGCGGAGCTGCGCGGCGCCTTTGCGGAGGTCGCGGCTTCCCGTCACAGCAGGGATATATTGGCCGAGGAATACTGCACCTGGCCGGAATATAACAGTATGGCCTGGCTGGCGGACGGGAAAGTCTATATTTTATCCGTCAATGACCGGGAACGGGTAGATCAGGGGCCGGAGCGGGTCCCGCTGCTTTCCCGGATCGTGTATCCCAGCAGGGACCTGCAGGCTCTGTATGAGCCGGTGCGGGAGATCTACAGCCGCTTTGCGGCGGCAACAGGCCAGAAAGACGGGCCGCTGGCGATGCAGTTCTTCTGGAAGCCGGGCGAAAAGCCTGTGGTATGCGAAATGGCTGGCCGCTGCCTGGCATATGAGCACGAGCTGTTCGGTATGCTGGCGGGGCTGTCTCTGCCCGGGCTTTTCCTGGATGCCCTGTACGATCGGGAAAACCTGCACAGGACGCTGGAGGCCTACGATCCCTTCTTCCGGACCTGCGGCGCCGGGATCTACTGGGTCGCGGACGAGGGAGAGATCAGGGATCTGTCTTCGCTCCGGGAGATCGCCGGCTGGGAAGGCGTGAAGGACACGCTCCTGTATATGCGGGAAGGCGACAGCTTTACCGCGGACAGCTATTATGCTTATGTAGTGCGCTATTTTATTCAGGCAGAAAGCAGGCGGCAGCTGGACGATTTGACCCGGCGGATGTATGCCGCGGCCCGGGCGGACGATGCCGCGGGCAGAAATCTGCTCAAAACATTTTCTTTGCCGGAGGATCGTTCATGAATGCGGAACAGCTGAGTCTGGAAGGCTTCGGTGCGGCGCTTGCTTCCTCACAGCCTGCGCCCGGCGGCGGCGGAGCGGCAGCGCTGGTGGGCTCCGTGGCGGCGGCACTGGTGTCCATGGTAGGCAATCTGACCGTCGGCAAGCCGAAATATGCGGCCTTTGAGGCGGATCTGGAAAAAATAACAGCGGCGGCGGAGCGGCTGCGCAAACAGCTGCTTGCGGGGATCGACCGGGACGCGGAGGCGTTTTTGCCTCTGTCAAGGGCCTATGGGCTGCCCCGGGATACGGAAAACCGGGAAAAGATCCTGGAAGAAGCGCTCATAAATGCCGCACAGGCGCCTCTTGCGGTCATGGAGCTTTGCCGGGATACGGCGGTCCTGCTCCGGGAGATCGCCGGCAAGGGAAGCAAGCTGGTCCTTTCGGATGTGATCTGCGGGGCATGGTTCGCGGAGGCAGCCCTGCAGGCTTCCCTTATCAACGTGAAGATCAATACGGGCAGTATGCACCGGGCGGAAAACCGCACCGAGCTGGAGGCCCGTGCCGAGGCTTTGCTGCAGGAGGGGCTGGCGCTGTGTGCCGGGGCCCGTGCCGAGGCGGCGCAGAGACTGTGACAGAAAGGAAATGGGATCGTGTTTGTAAGTCTGGAAGGCGCCCCTGTGGCGGCGGCGATCAAAGTGAGAACGGAAAATATTCTGGCCGGACTGAAGGAAAAAGGTATCCGTCCGACCCTCGGTGTGGTTCGTGTGGGCAATAAGCCCGGCGACCTCAGTTATGAAAAAGGCCTGCGGAAGCGCTGCGCGGAGCTGCAGATGGAGCTGACCGTGCGGGAACTGCCCGCGGACGCCTGCGAAGAGGCTGTCCTGGAAGCCGTCCGGGCATTCAATGCGGACGCAGAGGTACACGGGATCCTGGTGTTCCGGCCTCTCCCGGCAGGCACGGATGAGAGAAAGATCTGTGACGCGGTTTCTCCGGCGAAGGATGTGGACGGCGCGTCTTCCCGTTCTCTGGCCGGTTTGCTGACGGGCGTGCAGGAGGGGTTCACCCCCAGCTGTCCGCAGGCAGCTATGGAAATATTGGATCATTACGGAATCGCTCCTGCCGGCAGGCGGGCCGTTGTGCTTGGCCGCTCTTTGGTAGTCGGGCGTCCTCTGGCGCTGCTTCTGACCTCGCGGGATGCGACCGTGACGGTCTGCCACAGCCGCTCGGCAGACACAAAAGAGCAGGCGAAGGCGGCGGATATCCTGATCGCGGCGACCGGACGTCCCGGAATGGTGGACGCGGATTATCTGCATGACGGGCAGACGGTACTGGATATCGGCCTCAGCTGGGACGAAAAGAAACAGAAGCTGAGCGGTGATGTAGACAGTGAGGCGGCAAAGCAGGCCGGCTGTGCGCTCAGTCCCGTTCCGGGCGGCGTAGGCAGTGTATGCAATGCGGTGCTGATGCTCCATGTGGCGGAAGCGGCAGCGCGCAGTCTGCGGTAAAAAAGTTCAAAGCCGGAAGGAATGCCCTTCCGTTATCATAAAGGAGAAATATGAATTATATTGTATTCGACCTGGAATGGAACCAGTCTCCTTCGGGCCATTACCGGGAAAACGCGAAGATCCCCTTTGAGATCCTGGAGATCGGCGCGGTCAAGCTGAATTCCCACTGTAAAAAGATCGGGGAATTCCACGAGACGGTCAAGCCTCTGGTGTACCGAAGCATGAACAAGCGGACTCAGGATGTGATCCATATCGATTTCGCGGCACTGCAGAAATCCCGCACCTTTTCGCCCGTTGCCCGCAGCTTTCTGCAATGGATCGGCGATGAAGAGTACATGTTCGTGACCTGGGGCCCGTCAGATATTTTCGAGCTGGAACGGAACATGGACTATTACCGTATCCCCTATGATTTCCCCAGACCGCTTTTTTACTATGATCTGCAGAAGCTTTACAGCCTGACCTATCTGGACGGAAAGAAGCGTCCTGCCCTGAACGAGGCTGTCGGCGCTCTGCATCTGCCAGAGGAAATGGATTATCATTCCGCTTTTGCCGATGCCTGCTATACGGCTGAGGTGATGCGGCAGATGAATCTGAAGCCCGTGCTGGAATACAAATCCGTAGACTACTATCATCTGCCTGCCGGTAAGGACGAGGAGATATTCCTGCATTTTTCCACCTATGACAAGTATGTCTCCATGCCCTATTCCTCCAAGGAGGAGGCTTTGGACAATAAGACGGTCAGTGCGCTGAAATGCACCCGCTGCAATCTGCCCATGTTCAATCATGTACGCTGGTTCGCGGGCAGCAGCGGCAATCTGTACTATTCGCTGGCGCAGTGCCCCCGCCACGGATATGTGAAGGGAAAGATCCGTATCCGCAAAGCTCCGGCCGGGCAGATCTATATCGTTAAGACCGTGAAGCCGGCCACGGAGGCTGACGTCGCGGATATCCGGGCGAAAAAAGAGTCCGTAAAGGAAAAGCGGCACAAGCGGGTCGAACGCGAAAAGATGCGCCGCCGCAGGAAGAAGGAGCAGGAGCTCGGAATCACCGCCGCGGAGGAGGGGATGTCCCTGACCGTGCGGAATGCGGCCGATATCGCGGCTGCGGAGGAGCAGGCGGCGGAAGCGCCCCTGCGCGCTGCGGCAGCCGCAAAGAAACAGGCCGTGGCTCAGGCGCAGCCGGCTGTCTCCGGAGCCGGCGAGGCCGTAACGGAGGCAGCGCCGGTGAAGCGCCGGGGATTCTTCCGGAGAAAAAAAGAAAGATCATGAAGTTTTTGTGAAATATCGGAAATACACATTTTGAACATAAAAAGACCATAAAGTACGATTCGTCGGTATCTTCGGTGCCGACAGCGCATGCCTGAAGCAGAAGGAGGTTGGAGGCATTGATTGAAGTTAATCATCTGACAAAACGCTACGGCGACCATACAGCGGTGTCGGATCTTTCCTTTACCATCGAAAAAGGCCAGATATACGGTTTTCTGGGACCGAACGGTGCGGGAAAATCCACGACCATGAATATCATGACCGGCTGTCTGGCTGCGACGGGCGGCGAAGTGAAGATCGGCGGGTTTGATATTTTCGAACAGGCCAAGGAAGCGAAAAAGCTGATCGGGTATCTGCCGGAGCAGCCTCCGGTATATCTGGACAGAACGCCCCGCGAGTATCTGCACTTTGTGGCGGAAGCCAAGCGGCTGCCGAAGGCGCAGCGCGCCGCCGAGGTGGAGCGGGTCATGGCGCTTACCGGCACGGCCGATGTCGCCGACCGGCTGATCAAGCATCTGTCCAAGGGCTTCCGCCAGCGAGTGGGCATCGCGCAGGCTCTGCTGGGCGATCCGGAGATCATCATTCTGGACGAGCCGACCGTCGGCCTGGATCCGATCCAGATCAAGGAGATCCGCGATCTGATCATCAGCCTGAAGGATCAGCACACCGTTATTCTTTCCAGCCACATCCTTTCCGAGGTGCAGGCGGTATGCCAGACGATCCTGATCATTGCTCACGGCAAATTGGTCGCCTGCGATACGCCCGAAAACCTGGAAAAGCTGTTCGTGGGCACGACCCGCGTGGAACTGGTCGCGGAAAGCGGCCGGGAAGCTGTGGAATATCAGTTATACAGTGCCGTTCCGGGATGCCGCTGGGAATGCACCGAGGAAAACGGCAGAACGAAGGCGCTTATCGAAGTCGGGGAAGAAGACCCCGAGGATATCTGCCGCAGACTGTTCAGCTCGTTCGGCAAGGCGGATATTTTCGTTTTGTCCATGAATACCATCCGGGCCAATCTGGAAGATGTATTTATGGAACTGACCGCGGCGGAGGACAGTGAGGAAGCCGCGGAGCCGGGTGAGGCGGAAAAAGAAGCCCCGGAAGCCGGAGAGGAGGAAAATGCATGAAGGCAGTTTTCAAAAATGAATTAGCCACGTATTTTTCCACCATTACGGGCTATGTGTTCGGCGCTTTCATTTTGCTGTTCATCGGCATTTATATGACGAGCTTCAATCTGAAGGCAATGTATCCGGAATTTGAATATGCGCTCGGCAGCATGACCGTCGTATTCCTGATCGCCATCCCGATCCTGACCATGCGCGTGATCGCCGAAGAACGCCGGCAGAAGACGGACCAGCTCCTGTATTCTCTGCCTATTTCCATGACGGAAGTAGTGATGGGCAAGTTCTTCGCGCTGATGGTCACCTTCGCTGCGCCGCTGCTGCTCGTGGCGACCTATCCGATCCTGCTGAAAAAATACGGGCCGGTCTATCTGCCCACTTCCTACGGCGCTATGCTGGGGCTGCTGATGCTCGGGGCCGCACTGTTGGCCATGGGCCTGTTCATTTCCTCCATTACGGAAAATCAGGCTGTGGCGGCCGGCGTTTGCCTGGCAGTGATGCTCCTGAACTATTTTATGAGCTCGCTTGCGGGTTATGTTCCTTCCTCCGCGAGGGCTTCCTTTATCGCTTTTGCGGTGCTTCTGCTGGCACTGGCGGCGGTGCTCTGGTTCATGACCAAGAACCCGGTGCTGACCGGCGGCGCGGCGATCATAGCCGCAGTCGGGCTGATCGTATATTACCGGCGCAATACGAGCGCCTTTGAATGCCTGTTCGCCAAAGTGATCGGTGAGCTTTCCCTGTTTGAAAAATACAATATTTTCGTGGAAGGGATCCTGGATCTCCGCGTGATCATCTATGACCTGTCCGTAGCGGGCTTCTTCCTGTTCCTGACAGTTCAGTCCATGGAAAAGAGGAGGTGGCAGGGATGAGCTTCTCCGAGAAGATCAAGAAAATGTTCGGCAGCCGCGCTTCCCGGCTCGGCAGCTACAGTGTCGGTTCGGCACTGATCGTGCTTGTGATCCTGATCGTTGTCAATGTGGCTGTGGCGGCACTGCCGGCTACCTGGACGCAGATCGATATCAGTTCCTTCCGCCTGTTCAGCTTTTCCGATGAAACGAAAAGAATGATGAAGGACCTGGAGAAGGATGTCAGCCTGTACTGGCTGGTGCGGGAAGGCAATGAGGAGAAAACGGTAGAGACGCTGCTGGATCGTTACAGCTCGCTCAGCAGCCATATCAAGGTCAAGAAGATCGACCCGGACGCGAATCCTGCCTTTGTATCACAGTATGCCTCCGGGACCGTATATGACAACAGTCTGGCGGTGGTCTGCGGCGAGCGCAGCAGGTTCATTACCTACAGCAGCTATATCGGAGGCGAGCCTGCCCTGTATCTTTACGATCTGGATGCCTATCAGACGACCGGGGAGATCAGTATCAGCTTTGCCGGAGAAAGCGCCGTGACAAGCGGCATCAATTTCGTACTGAAGGAAAAGTCCATCCGTGCATACGGCCTGACCGGCCACGGAGAAAGTCCTCTGTCCGAGAATTATACGAAAGCGGTCAGCCAGGACTGCATCGAATACAGTGAGCTGTCTCTGATCTCCGAAGGGCGTATCCCCGAGGACGCGGATGTGCTGCTGCTTCTCAATCCCGTACATGATATCGCCACGGAAGAATTGAATATGATCGTGGAGTGGTGCAGCAACGGCGGCGCTTTGATGCTGGTCACGGCCGATTTCGATCCCGACAGCTTCCTGAATACCGCCTTCCTGATGGCGGAATACGGCATCGTATTCGAAAAGGGCTCCATAATGGAGACCAGCGCCAGAAAATATTTCCGCTATCCGATGTATATCCTGCCGGATATCGAGAATCATCCCATTACGAAGGTACTTCGTGCGGGCGGATATTCCGTGATCCTTCCCTGGGCGCAGGGCATGACCCTTGACCCGGACGAGGGCAGCGAAGACGTGGAGCTGTATCCGCTGCTTTCCTCTTCCGCGGCTTCCTTCTCCAAGGTGGTGATCGGAGACGAAACGACCTTTGAACAGGAAGACGGAGATCCGGACGGTCCTTTCTATACCGGCTTTGCGGTAGAGGACAAGCAGTACAACAAATATCACCGGATGGTGATCTTCACCTGCCCGTATCTGCTGGATGACAGCGCGAACGAGCTGGTATCCGGCGGCAACCAGACGCTGTTTTTGAAGAGTCTCGGCTGGCTGGGCGGCGAAGATGAGGAAGAACTTGCTATTTCCGCCACCTTGCTGGATTATAAGTATCTGACGATGACGGATGCCACGGCGTCGATGCTGAAGATCATCTTTATGATCGCGATCCCGGCGATCTATCTGCTTTACGGTGTGATTGTTGTGATCCAAAGGAGACGTCACTGATGAGCAGAGGAAAGAAAAGCCTGCTGATGCTTGCCGTTCTGGCCGTTGTCTGCGCAGCGGCCTGGATCATCAGCGGCATCGATTTTGAGAAGAAAAACGAAGAGGTCGATCTGTCCGAGGTCATTTTCACGCTGGATATGGATACATTAGAAAGTATATCCTGGCGCCATGAGGAGGAAACCTATACCTTCCTGTATCGGGACGGAAAATGGTCCGTAAAGGGGCAGGAGGATTTCCCTTTGAATCCGGAGACGATCGAGAAGGCTGTCGATGAGCTGAAAGAGATGAAGTCGCTGCGGCGCATCGAAAATCCCGAAAATCTGGAAGATTTTAACCTGGTGACGGGGCGGCAGGCAGTGACCGTGACGCAGGGCGGTGTCAGCACGACGCTGATCCTCGGTGAGCTCTCCCCCATCGAGGGCTACCGCTATGTGAACATCGGGGACGGGAACGTGTATATGGTCGATACGGGCCTGTATTATTACACGACCTTTGCTCTGGACAGCATGCGGATCCAGGAAAGTGAGGAAAGTACCGCGGCGTAAGCGCAGCGCTCTGCTTCCGATTATTATGGTTTTGCCGGAAACGGTCCTGCCCGGAAACGGGCGGGACCGTTTTTTTGCCTGCAGGAGAAAAATATGCATATTCCTCTGAAAAAATATAAAAAACCGCTTTACTTTAGCGCACTAATGTGCTAGTATACCGCTGCGCGAAAAAGCGTACAATTTTCCCTTCGGAGGAATAATCATGAAGAAGATATTGAGTGTTCTGCTGACTTTTGTGCTGCTGGTTTCCCTGACTGCCTGCGGCGGAAAAGAAGAAGTGACTTACGGCTTTTTGAAGGAAGATCTGGGTGTCGAAAGCTACGCGGTCGGTTTCCGCAAAGGCGATACCGCACTGGCCGAGCAGGTCAGCGGCGCCCTGATGGCACTGGCTAAGGACGGCACCTTCGCCAAGATCGGTGAGAAATATGAGGATATCAAAAATTATCTCTGCCTGGATCCTTCCAAGTATGATGAAAGCAAGATCCCTGCCAAGGGATCGGGTGACCCGAACTTCGTTTTCAAGCACGGTTTCGATAATGACTTCCCGCCTTATTCCTATCTGCAGGACGACGGTTCCGTCGGCGGCTTTGATGTAGAGTGCGCGAAGGCCGTGTGCGAATATATGGGCTGGCAGTACAAGGCGGTTCCGTTCCTGTGGGATGTGAAGGATGCCGAGCTGAATGCCGGTTCCTGTGACTGCATTTGGTCCGGCTTCACCAAGGAAGGCCGTGAAGACGACTACCTCTGGGGCGTTACCTATTCTTCCAATACGCAGGTCATTATGGTTGCCAGCAATTCCGGCATCAAGACGCTTGCCGATCTGAAGGGCAAGGTCGTCGGTGTTCAGGCCGCTACGAGTGCGTACGATATGCTGGAGGGCGAAGATGCCGATCAGGCTGAGCTTCGCGCGACCTTCAAGAAGCTGGAAGTATATGAGAACTATACCACCGCTTTCGCCGATCTGAAGGCCGGCTCCATCGATGCGATCGCCATCGATGTTACGACAGGTACTTTCCTGATCAATAATACATCCAAGTAAGGTACGGGGATATTTCCTGCGGAGAAAGGGCACTGGATGCGTTCCGATGCCCTTTCCCTTTCTTTTCTCCCGGGTCGCTGAGGCAGTCTGTCATGCCTCCCGGGCATATTTTCGGAGGGATTTATGACTTTATCGACCATGCTTTCCACCATGGCGGTCGGGATGGGCCGCACCATGCTGATATTTGTCCTGACCCTGCTGGGCTCTCTGCCCATCGGACTGTTGGTCGCCCTGCTGCGGAAGTCCAGAAGCGGTGCAGTGCGGGGGATCGTCAAGATCTATATCAGTATCATGCGCGGCACGCCGCTGATGCTGCAGCTGCTCGTTTGGTATTTCGGACCGTATTATCTGTTCAATCTGCCTATCGGCGGCTGGCGCTTCCCGGCGATCATTCTGGGCTTCGTGATGAACTATGCCGCATATTTTGCGGAGATCTACCGCGGCGGCATCGAATCCATTTCGCAGGGGCAGTATGAGGCAGCGGCGGTGCTGGGCTATACAAAGACCCAGACCTTTATCAAGATCATTCTGCCGCAGGTCGTGAAGCGCATTCTTCCTTCGGTCACCAATGAGGTGATCACGCTGGTCAAGGATACTTCCCTTGCCTATACGCTGGCCTATTCGGAGATGTTTTCCCTGGCAAAGCAGATCTCGGCGGCAAAGACGAGCTTTACGCCTTTTGTAATCGCAGGTATCTTCTACTATGTGGCTAATTATGCGGTGGCGGCCGGAATGGAAGCTATCGAAAAAGCCCTGAATTATTACAAGTAAGGAGGCTGACGGGATGATTCTGGAAATGAAGCATATTGAAAAGCATTTCGGGGAACTGAATGTACTGAAGGACATCAGCCTGTCTGTGGATTCCGGCGAGGTCGTATCTGTGATCGGGCCTTCCGGTTCGGGCAAGAGTACGCTGCTGCGCTGCGCGACTTTTTTGGAGAAGGCGGACGGCGGCAGTATTTCCTATATGGGCCGGGAGGCCCTTAAAAAGGGAGAACGCGGCGAGACGGTCTTCGTACCGGCTGGTGAGCTGACGGAGATCAAGCGGTATTTCGGCCTGGTGTTCCAGCAGTTCAATCTGTTCCCGCATTACAGCGTATTGAAAAATCTGATGGACGCGCCGATCAACGTGCAGAAGCGCGATAAGGATGCCGTGCGGGAGGAGTGCATGGAACTGCTCCGCCGCATGGGGCTCGAGGGCCGCGAGAATGCCTATCCCTATCAGCTTTCCGGCGGCCAGCAGCAGCGTGTGGCCATTGCCCGTGCGCTGGCGATGAAGCCCGAGATCCTTTTCTTCGATGAGCCCACCTCCGCCCTGGACCCGGAGCTGACCGGCGAAGTCTTAAAGGTCATCCGTCAGCTGGCCGAAGAAAAAATGACCATGGTGGTCGTTACGCACGAAATGAGCTTTGCCCGCGCGGTTTCGAACCGGGTCATCTTCATGGACGGCGGCGTGATCGTGGAGCAGGGCGACCCGGAAGCCGTTTTCGGCGATCCGAAGCAGGAGAGGACGAAACAGTTTCTGCGCAATTATGAACGCTGATGCTTCCCGTTCCGGCGGGCGCTGCGCAGGAAGCGGTTATTGAATACGGTGTTTCATCGCAGCCTGAAGAAGGCTGTATGAGAAAAAAGAGGTTTGTCCCGGAATTCGGGATAAGCCTCTTTTGTGACTTATCATATTTTATTTGATGATCATCTCCTGGGGGACTGCAGCCGTACCGCTGCTTCCGGGGATGGCTTTGTTCAGGAGCCCTCGCCGGCTTTCGGGACATCCCCTGCGCTTTTTGCCTTAAAACCGCAGCTGCGTGGAGGCAAGGATCATTTCGTACTGTCCTTGGTCACAACATGCAGCGCTTCCGTTACGGGAACGGTCACGGTCTCCTTGTAGCAGGCAAAGACTTCTTCCACCTTCTCTTTGGAAGGGGCGGGCGTCAGCAGGCTGACCAGCGGAACGATGATCAGGCCGCCGAGCATCGCGAAGGCACCGCAGTTGATCGGGCTCTGCAGGAATTTCGGGAACGAAGCGGAAAAGAGGAAGTTGGAGAGCATCAGCAGGCTGCCCCAGGCAAAGCTGACGGCGCAGGCGATCTTCGTGGTGCGCTTCCAGAAAAGGCTGTACAGGAACGGTGCCAGGAAGCTGCCGGCCAGTGCGCCCCAGGAAAGGCCCATGAGCTGTGCGATGAAGGTCAGGTTCAACTTGTACTGCACGATGGCGATGACGGCGGAGATCAGAATGAAAACAGCGATGAATATACGGATGATCAGCAGATTTCTCTTATCTTTCCGGCTGCCTTTGAAGAAGACAGGCTCGATGAAGTCCAGCGTCAGCGTGGAGGAAGAGGTCAGAACGAGCGAACTCAGGGTACTCATAGAAGCGGAAAGGACCAGGATCAGTGCGATGCCCACAAGCAGCGGGGAAAGCTTGCTCAGCATGCTGGGGATGATGGCATCGTAGCCTTCGGCTGCGATATCGACCGGGAACAGCCGGCCGAAGCCGCCCAGGAAGTAGCAGCCGCCTGCTACGACCACGGCAAATACGGTAGAAATGATGGTGCCTTTGTGGATATCGTTCTCACTCTTGATGGCGTAGAACTTCTGCACCATCTGAGGAAGGCCCCAGGTACCCAGGGAAGTCAGCAGCACGACACCTGCCAGACCCAGCGGATCGGGACCGAAAAAGGAAGCAAAGATACCGGGCACATCGGTCACGGCGGCGTCATTCACTCTGGCAAGCGCAGCAAGAGACGCAGTAAAGCCTCCGTTCAGTTTCAGTACGCCGGAGATGATCGCCACGATGCCGAAGAGCATGATGATGCCCTGAATGAAATCGTTGATAGCCGTAGCCATGTATCCGCCGGCAATGACGTAAATGCCGGTCAGAACAGCCATGATGAGGATGCAGACGGTGTAGTCGATATCGAACGCCATGCCGAACAGACGGGAAAGACCGTTGTAGAGCGAGGCGGTGTAGGGGACCAGGAATACGAAAATGATCAGACTGGAAAGCAGACGCAGCTGCGGGGAACCGAAGCGCTTGGCGAAAAAGTCAGGCATGGTCTGCGATCCGAGATGCTGGGTCATGACACGGGTACGGCGGCCCAGAAGGACCCAGGCGAGCAGGCTGCCGATCAGGGCATTGCCGAGGCCGATCCAGGTGGATGCGATACCGAACTTCCAGCCGAACTGGCCGGCGTAGCCTACAAATATGACGGCCGAAAAATAGCTGGTTCCGTATGCGAAGGCAGTCAGCCAGGGCCCGACATTGCGGCCGCCCAGTACGAAGCCGTGCACGTCCGTAGCTTTGCGGCGGCAAAGGATGCCGACGGCGATCATTACGGAAAAGAAGAGTACCAGCAGAATGATTTTGACAGTCATGGATTTGTCCTCCGAGGGAAAGATTGGCGGATGCAGCCGGAGCTGTATCCGGGAAATAAAAAAACGGCCTCACCATACGGTTAAGGCCGTGCGCAACGAAGATAAACTCCGTTTTACAGAACGCAGCGGCCGGATGACATATAATAATAGGCGTACTTATGCAGCATCTTAGCCGCTCCTTTCTTGGTTTTCAGGCATCATAGCGCCTATACAGGAGATTGTCAAGGGGGAAAACGTGATTTTTACGGATTTTCCGTCGGCGTCCGTCCCACCAACTCCAGATAGACCCGGTTAAAGGACCGGATGCTTTGGAAACCGCTTTGCAGTGCTATCTCCGTGACGGAGAGCTGGCTGCCGGCCAGCAGGGCATTGGCCATATCGACCCGGTACCAGTTGACATAGCGGGAAAAATTCATGTGAAAGTGCGCGTGAAAATAGCGGGACAGATAGTGACGGTTGTAGCCGAGGGCATCCGCCATGGTCGCGAGGGAGATATTATCGGTGAAATTCTCGCTGACGTAGCGTGTTATGCGGTCTGTCAGTTCCTCGTTGCCGGCAGGAACGGGCCGAAACTGTGCTTCGGCCAGATATTCCCCCAGCACCGCATACAAAGCGCCCTTCAGGCTGTAAAGGGAAGGCGTCTGACTTTCCCGGAACAGGACATTTGCGGCGAATTCTGTGACGGGAGCGGAACAGGTGAAGCCGCGGAAAACAGGTTCGCGGCCCTTCAGATCGCGGAAGATCTGCGGCACATGGTCTTCGGAAAAGATGACCACATCTACCACGGAGCGTTCCCGGGTCTCGTAAGCGTGGAGGCGGTTTGGCAGGATGAGAGCCATTTCCCCGGCATGTACCTCAGTCGGGACGCCCTCCAGGATCACGGTCGTGCTGCCCTCGCGTACGAATATCAGCTCCGGATGCCGGTGCATATGCGGAACAAAGAAGAAATTTTCATAGCGGATGCATTCGAAGCAAAAGGCTCCCACGGAGTTTTTTGTCTGGTAGATCATGCGGTCCCCCTTCAGAAAGGTCAACTATTGACTACCGTTGTACTATATTTTTCTTTTTCAGTCAAACGGAAACAATTATAATACTACAGGAAAAATCCGTATAACGGAGGGATATGCCGGATGAACAGAGATCTTTACGAGCGGATCGTTATCAAAAAGGAACATAGAAAATACAGAAAAGCACTGCCGGATATGGCGGAAAGCTTTGCGAAGGAGGGCCTTTCGCCCCGTGAGCGCATGGCGAGGCGTTTTGAGGCGGCCGCCGCGGCGGAAACACCGGTGGTCCTGCCGGGTGAGACCATCAGCCTGCTGCGGACCGTGACGGGGCTGCCGGATGTGCTCACACAGGCGGAGTGGGCAGAGATCCGCAAGTCAAATTTTGTCCATGAACTCGGGTATTATTCCAATTTGACCGTTGATTATGCCTATATTCTGCAGAAAGGCCTGCTTGCCTGCCGTGAAGAAGGCGACGAATTCGCGAAGCGTGAGATAGATGCTTTGCTGGACCTGTGCGACCGCTACCGGGCTGCGGAAGAGGCCGCCGGCAACGCTGCCGCTGCGGAGCTTCTGCGCTGGGTGCCGCGCTGTGCACCGGAAAGCTATCCGGAGGCACTGCAGATGGTGCGCATCGTCAGCTATGCACTCTGGCTGGAGGGAAATTACCATAATACGCTGGGGCGTTTTGACCGGTATATGTTCCCGTATCTGCGCCGCGATATGGAGGCAGGGAAGCTTTCCCGGGCGGAGGCACTCGAACTGACCGAGGAATTTTTCCTTTCGCTGAACCGGGACAGCGACCTGTATCCGGGCATCCAGCAGGGGGATGACGGGCAGAGCCTGATGCTCGGCGGCCGCGACCGGGACGGCAAGGGCGGATTCAATCTGCTTTCGGAGCTCTGCATCGAAGCCTCCGGCAATCTGTGCCTCATCGACCCGAAGATCAACGTCCGTGTTGATAAGGACACGCCGCGGGAGATATTTACCCTCTGCTCCGGCCTGACGGCAAAAGGTTTGGGCTTTCCGCAGTATTCCAATGACGATATCGTACTGCCCGGACTGGAAAAGCTCGGCTACGCTCCGGAAGATGCGGCGGATTATACGGTCGCGGCCTGTTGGGAGTTCATTATTCCGCACGTGGGGATGGATATTCCCAATGTCGCGGCGCTTTCCTTCCCCAAGGCCGTGGATACCTGCCTGCACCGCGACCTGCCGGGTGCGCCTTCCTATGAGGCCTTTGAGGAAGCGGTAAAGAGAGAGGTGGCGGAAAACGCGGCTGCATTGTGCAAATCAGTCGGAAAACCGTGGTTTGTACCGTCTCCTTTGCTGGAATGCTTTATGCATCTGCCGGAGGACGGTCCGAAATATCGGAATTTCGGAATGCACGGGGTGGGGCTTTCCACGGCGGCGGATTCGCTGGTATCCGTGAAGGAGCATATCTTTGAGAAGAAGGATGTCACGAAGGAGCGGCTGATCGCGGGGGTGGACAGTGATTTTGCGGACGATCCCGAGCTGCTTCACCTGCTGCGCTACGAGACGCCGAAGCTCGGCGCCGGCAGCGGCGAAGCAGAAAGGTGCCTGACCGTACTGCTGGATACCTTCGCGGAAGAACTTTCCTGCCACAGGAATCCGTATGGGGGCGTGTGGCGGCCCGGGACGGGTTCGGCCATGTTTTACCTGCGTTTTGCAGAGGATATCCCCGCTTCGCCCGACGGACGCCGGAAGGGTGAGCCTCTGGCGGCAAATTATTCCGTGTCTCTGTTCGCCAAGCCGGACGGCCCCTTCTCTCTGATCCGTGCCATGACCGCGCCCGATCTTACGAAGACCGTGAACGGCGGACCTTTGACCGTGGAATTCCATTCTTCCGTATTTGCGGCGCCTGAGGCACTGGAAGCGGTGGGGGATTTCGTACGCAGCTTCATTCAGCTGGGCGGACACCAGCTCCAGTTGAATTCCGTGAATGCCGATACGCTGAAGGACGCGCAGCTGCATCCGGAAAATTATCCGCAGCTGATCGTGCGTATCTGGGGCTGGAGCGCGTATTTTACCGAGCTGGATAAGCCTTATCAGGATCATGTGATCCGCCGGCAGGAATACAGTTTATGATCGGCACTGTTTTCGATATCAAGGAATTCGGGGTACATGACGGCCCCGGTCTGCGTACGACGGTCTTTCTGAAGGGCTGTCCTCTGCGCTGCATGTGGTGTCACAATCCGGAAGGCCTTTCTGCCGGACGGCAGCTGATGGTCCGCCGGAACGGATGCCTGCAATGCGGTCTGTGCCGCAGGCCCTGCTCCCATGAGGACTGCAGGCCGTTCGGCCGCTGCCTGCATATCTGTCCGCAGAATCTGGTCACTGTATGCGGCGAGGAAATGACGCCCGAAGCATTGGCCGGGCGGCTGCTGCGGAACCGGCAGCTGCTGACAGGCATCACGTTTTCCGGCGGCGAGCCTCTGCTGCAGGCGGATTTTCTGCTGGAGACCGCAAAGCTGCTGGAAGGTCTGCCGCTGGCAGCGGAAACCTCCGGGTATGCAGACGGGGAGACCTTCCTGCGCGTCATAGACCGGATGGACCTGGTATATATGGATCTGAAGCTGGCGAACGATGATCTGCACCGCCGCTATACGGGAGTCTCCAATGTGCCAATCCTGGACAATCTGGAACGCCTGCGCCGCAGCGGGAAGAAATGTGTTGTCCGTACGCCGCTGATCCCGGGCATAACCGATACGAAGGAAAATCTGGAAGCGATACGCCGTCTGGTGGGAGAGCTTCCCTGGGAGCAGCTGCCTTATAACGCGCTTGCGGGTGCAAAATACGCGCTGCTGGGCATGGAATATCCCTACGAACTCAATATTCATTCACATCAATAGGATAATATCGCAATAACCGGCGCAGCAGCCGTTTTCCAAACGGAAGTGCTTCGGAGCTGACTGCATGCCTGAAAAGGGCGGTACGGATTAAAACGTACCGCCCTTCGGTGTTTTTCAATGGCCGGTTATCCGGCCCTTCTTTTTTTGCCGTATACGGGGGTCACGGCAAGTGCGCCGCTGCTGACAGACAGAAGGGCGATCCGAAGAAGCATATGACGGCTGTCGCCTGCCTGAGGGGAGGGCGAGTCGTTTGGATCTGCCGGATCGGCATCCTTCACGGTGAAGCGGGAGAAAGCGCTGACAGCTGTTTTACTCCAGTACCTCCAATATGCCCATGATGATGATCCCGACAATGACGAGCCCCACCCCGAAGTACTGTTTCCGTTCCAGCTTTTCTTTCAGGAAGATCCTTCCCAGCAGCAGGCTGGCTACACAATAGCTGGCGATGATCGGCGCGGCAGCGATCCCGTTGCCGCTGAGGGCATATACGTAGCTTAACTGGCCTCCGGTCTCCAGGAGGGCTGCCAGGAACCGGTTCCCCTGCTGCCGGAGGCGGAAGGGCTCCTTTTTCAGACCCATATACAGGAGGAGCAGGAGTGCCGCCAACAGGAAGGTCAGCTGGTAGGAAACATTTGCCGTATCCTCCAGCGTCTCTTCCGTGACGCCGAGCAGAGGGGTGGAGGCGATATCATCCAGATACCAGCCGTCCAGAAAAGTACCGAGGGAATCCAGCAGGCAGTAGATCAGCGGCAGGAAAAAAGCCTTGAAGCCGATAGAGTACCGCTTGTCGGCCGCGCTGATCGCCGCGGCTTCCCGGCGCCGTTCAGCGGCCCCCAGCACGATCACGCCGGCGGTGATGGCCGCGATGGAAACGGCTGTCCACAGGTCCGGCAGACGGCGGAGAACGATCATCAGCAGCAGGGCACTCACGCCGCCGCTGGCATTCTGTATAGGGGAGGAGATGGAGACCTCCAGATACCGCAGACCGAAATAACCGACCGTCATGGAAAGGATATACATGGCTGAAACCGGCAGGTAGATCAGCAGATTGCGGAAATCGTAATGCAGGTCCTTGGTCATCAGGGTAACGATCGCTGCCGCGCCCATCACGAGGCCAACCGCCGCGGCGGTTTTCAGATGGCTGCGGCGTTCGGAGGGATCGGCACCTTTTTTATAGAACAGATCCGCTGCACCCCAGGCAAAAAACGTCAATAAAGAATAAACAAGCCACATAATACGCTCCTATGTGAAAAAATTGCCGCTTCCTTGCAGGAGGCGCCCGGAAGAGTATGATATCATACCGCAGAATGATACGCAAGAAATAGCTGCGAACGAAAAAGCGGGACAGGAAAATAGTAAATTCCCAAAGTAAATCCCACAGTAGGAATTAAAATTGGATTTACTCTGGGAAATTTTTTGTCGTAGGATTTACCTCGGGAAATCATCCCATATTTTTTACGGAGGTACAATCCTATGACAAACAAATCCAAC